>JBCCDZ010000164.1:0-7245 GCA_039030525.1 Pseudomonadota bacterium
GGCACTTTCCCCATCGCGCTTTTCGATAGCATGTCTTCGCTTTGCCCAGTGAAGACGCGGACATCCTCATACGGGACGCCTTTCTCAATCAAGGCCAGCTTGACCATGTTGAAATAGTTCGAAGCGGGAAAACCATGGAGTTTGATCATCGTGTTGTTTCTACCCTGAATTGGTGTGGTTTGAGGCAAGTTGGTGCAGACGCCAGCCATGTCTGCTTCGGATCATGCAAGCAGGAAAATTCCTATTCCTGAAGATGGGACGATTCGGTTTGAGGTCGCCCGATCGAATTCAATGGTTTTCTGGCGCATGCAGAGTTATGTATAGGATCGTGGGTACCAATAATAGAGCGCGTGGAGGAATGATCATGGCTGGAACAAGAGATTACAACGGGATCGAGCTCGATCAGCCAGGGCGCGGACGAATCTACAATTCCATACTTGAGACGATTGCGAATACGCCGCTGGTTCGAATTCCTCGGATCAGTGAAGAAGAACAACTCGATTGTGAGCTGCTCCTGAAACTCGAATTCTTCAACCCTTTGGCGAGCGTGAAGGACCGGATCGCGGTCGGCATGATCACAGCGCTGGAAAACGCCGGAAAGATCGGACCCGGGACCACACTGGTCGAACCGACGTCTGGGAATACCGGAATTGGACTGGCTTTTGTTGCAGCAGCCAAAGGGTATCGGCTCATTCTGACAATGCCTGAATCCATGTCTGTCGAACGCCGAAAGATGCTGTCAATTTTAGGGGCAGAACTGGTCCTGACCCCAAAGGAAGAGGGATTGAACGGAACGCTAAAAAAGGCGGACGAGCTGCTTGAAACGATTGAAGGCGCTGTCATGCCAAGCCAGTTCTCCAATCCGGCAAATCCCGCGATTCACGAAGCCACCACAGCCGAAGAAATCTGGGTCGATACGGGGGGCGCAGTAGACGCCGTGGTGTCCGGAGTTGGCACTGGCGGAACGTTCTCCGGGTGCGCGCGTGTCCTGAAAGCGCGCAAGCCGCAACTCAAGATGTTTGCCGTTGAGCCTGAAGACAGTCCCGTTCTATCGGGCGGTGATGGTGGCTCACATATGATCCAGGGGATTGGTCCGGGATTCGTGCCCGATAACATGTCCCCGGACCTGATGGATGAAGCCATAAAAATCTCGAATGAAGCCGCATTTGAATCCGCGCGCAGATTGGCGCGCACGGAGGGCATACCGGTCGGCATTTCGTCCGGCGCAGCGCTGGCTGCCGGTCTGAATGTCGCGCGCCGTCCCGAAATGTCGGGCAAGACCGTGGTCGTGATCATCCCGTCATTTGCGGAACGCTATTTGTCGACGGCTCTGTTCGAAGGGGCTTAGTTCGCAATGTGACGGTCGATGTTGGGTTTGGCTTGGCGCGCTCCAGATTGCCGCATTGGCGAGTAAGTTTATAAAGGGGATGTTCGGAGAGGAGCTGGCTCATGTCGCCCAAATTACGCACCGCCGCTGTGCTCAGTTTGATGGCGTCAGCGTGTGCATCCGGTCCTCAAATCGGAGATGAGGCACCACGTTTTTCATGCGGCAGTGACTCAGCTGGATGGGTTCTAAGCGAGGCCCCAAAGAATGCGGACGACTACAGGCGCCTCGCCGCCGAGTCTCCTAACGTGAAGACCGAGAAAATCTCCACGCAAGAATGGGGTCACCACGATCAAGAAACGTGGCTGATCAACGCTTCTGGAGAAGTCATACTGTGCCTAGCAGACGGACCACCGTGGGAAGCTTGGACAACTAGCTTTTGGAAGTTCGCAGCTCCAGACCGAGAATCCGGTCAGTTAGAAATCGCCGATCAAGCTGCAACGATTATCGTCGGATAAGCCGTAGAGACAATGCACGGTCACGCACTCTTTCGCACGCTTTCGCCCCGATCACCGGCGGGCGCCGCGATATTTGCAGCGCGTGCAAGGCGTCTTCCCGCCACGACACCCTTGGAAATTAGCGCCTCAAGGGTTACCTTTAACGTGAACGTCAGGAGCGCCTTTATGTTTCTCAACTTCTTCAATGAGCTTCGCGCCGCCAAAGTGCCGGTCACTTTGAAAGAATATCTCGCGCTGATGGAAGCGATGGATAAGGGCGTCATCGATCGCGATGTTGAGGATTTTTACTATCTCGCCCGCACCGCTCTGGTGAAGGATGAGCGCAATATCGACAAGTTCGACAAGGTTTTCGGCCATGTCTTCAAAGGCCTGGACAGTTTTGGCGACGCCGTGGAAACGCAGGACCTGCCGGAAGAATGGCTGCGCAAGATGACCGAGAAATTCCTGACCGATGAAGAACGGGCAGAGATTGAGGCCATGGGCGGGTTCGAGAAATTGATGGAAACGCTCAAACAGCGCCTCGAAGAACAGAAAAAGCGCCATGAGGGCGGCAATAAGTGGATCGGCACCGGGGGCACGTCCCCCTTTGGCGCCAACGGTTACAATCCCGAAGGCGTCCGCATCGGACAGGACAAGTCGCGTCATCGCCGTGCCACCAAGGTCTGGGACAAGCGCGAATTCAAGAATTATGATGACAGTGTCGAGCTCGGCACGCGCAATATCAAAATCGCCCTGAAGCGATTGCGCAAGTGGGCCCGGAACGGGGCACCGGACGAGCTTGATCTCGACGCCACGATCAAGAACACCGCCCGGCAGGGCTATCTCGACATCGAAATGCGCCCTGAGCGCCGTAATACTGTGTCCGTCCTGTTGCTGATGGATGTTGGCGGTTCAATGGATCCACACGTCAAGGTGATGGAAGAATTGTTCTCGGCGGCGCGGGCGGAGATCAAGAATCTCGAATACTATTATTTCCACAATTGTCCTTATGAAGGCTTGTGGAAAGACAATCGGCGGCGGCGCAATGATGTCATCCCGACTTGGGATGTGCTGCATAAATATCCCAGCGAATACAAGGTGATCGTTGTCGGTGACGCGACCATGAGCCCGTATGAAATCACCTATGCAGGCGGCTCGGTTGAGCATTGGAATGAAGAACCTGGCGGTCTTTGGATCCAGCGCTTTGTCGAACAGTTTCCAAACTTTGCCTGGCTCAATCCGGTGAAGTCAGGCGCCTGGGAATATACCGGGTCAATCCAGCTCATTCGCGAACTGATCGGTCCAGACCGGATGTTCGAAATGACACTGGAAGGCCTCGACGGCGCGATGAAAGAGCTCGGCCGCTAGGTACGCATTATTTGTCAATCTTCGGAAATCGAATTTAGCCCACCGAGTGACAAAGGGGAATCGCTCGGTGGGCGACGGGTTCCGGAGCGGTGTGGGGGTGCACCGGACCACCGTGACGTATTCGTCGGAACTCTGAATATGAGTTTTGTCCGAGGACGGAAATAATCAAATTTTGGTATATCGACACCGATCACAGTTAACGGCCTTGCAAACATGACGCACGTGTCATCTTATGCACGCGTAAGTTGCGTTCAAAGAGTCCCGGAAAAATGGACCCAAACAAGGTCACTGACCCTGCATCCGATGCGCGAGCAGAAGCCGCGCTGGAACTGCTTCGATCGCTCGCGAATGCGGGCGATGATCCGGATCAATTTGCCCAGGCCTGCCTTGACTGGTCGCGCCTGTCTGAAGATGCGACCAGTGTACCTGACTTTCTCTCCGTTCTGGCTTTGCTATCGGACACACGGCCCAAACCTTCCGAAGACCCGCATCATGCTTTCCAAGCGGACATCGATCCCGCGGATGTGTTCAGCGTGGATCTTGAAGGCGTCATCGCCCGCATTCCGAAAGAGCTTTCAAATCGGTTTGATTTGAATGAAGGCGATCAGGTGCCAGCCGATCTGCGCGAGAAGCTACGCCAAGAGACACCGCGCGACACACTTATCGCGCAAATCCCGGATCGCTTCGGCATCAAACGACAGGTGCGAGTCTGTCCGGTATTGCGCGACGAGGTCGTTTCCGGATTCATTGCTTATGCCGTGATGACCAAGCTCGCGGCCGATATCCGCATCTATCTGCGTGAGCATTACGCCCTGACCACAAGCGAGATCGAAATCCTGCAACTGGTCATGCAACGCCATTCTCTGGAACAAATCGCCGAAATCAGAGGTGGAAAGCTGAATACGGTGCGCACGCATGTCTCGCGGATCAATAGCAAGCTGGACTGCCATAGTCTGGTCGAAGCGGTTTCGACGGTGATCGAGATTTCAAACGCCCTGAAACTGCGATCGCCTGAAACGCCAAAGCTGCCAGACGAGGATGAAAATACCACGCGACGGATCTCGCTCGAGACCCCCGGCGCCTGCGTTGAGTATCGCCGCTATGGCTCCTCCAGTGGTCACCCGGTCATCGTGCTCCACTCTCTGGAGTATGGCCATATTCCATCGCAAAAAATGATCGAAGCCGCCCGCGCCCGCCATCTGAACCTGATCTTTCCCGTCCGGCCTGGATTCGGTGACACGACACAAGCAGAGACCCTGCACACCGCCGCCGATCTGATGGCCGAGTTTATCCGCGTGCTCAAACTCGAAGACGTCACGCTGATTGGGCTGTCGACGGCGGCGCCATTGGCGCTTTTGATTCAAGATCGCAATGCCCGGATCGGTCAGACGCTTTTGGTCAATTATGGCCTGAATGTCGCTGACAAGCTGAAAGGCATTCAACCGAGCTGGATACGCGGACTTTTGCGCATGGCCTTGAATTCACCCGCTAGCTTCACATTTGGGTTCCGGACCTTGTATTCTATGCTGCGGACGTTTGGCGGCCAGCGCTTCTATCGCATGCTGTATCGCAATCAGAGCAGCGATCTGGACTATGTCGAAGACCATCTGGATCACTTCGCGACCATCGCCAATTACATTGCACAGAGTAACCGGACGAATGCACGGCTGGATATCCAATCGGCCTTTCTGCCCAATCCTGATCTGGAATCGATCCTGGCGCGAAGCGCCTCAATCCGCGTCATTAACGGGGCGGCACAACACGGCATTGGACCAGAAGAATCGCAAGCGGATGCAAAGCGGTTAAATGTCGAGTTTCGACTGGTCGACCATCCCGGCCGCAACTGGATGTTCCAGCACCCAGAGGCCCTGTTCTCGGAAATGCTGTCCTAGTCAGGCCTGTCTCCCGCGCGGGAACCCCTTCCCAGCGTCAAAGAGCACGCTAAACTTGTCGCCATGGACCTTTCACCGAATCCCGCCCTTGAGCCCTTCCGCGACACTGTGCGCGCCTTCTTCGAGACCGAATATCCGCAAGACATCCGTGCCAAGGTTGCCACCGGCGCCAGCCTGACCACTGCGGAAGTGCGCAAGTCGGAAATGGCGCTTGGCGCCAAAGGCTGGCTCGCCAGTGCCTGGCCCGAAGCGCATGGCGGACCCGGCTGGAGCCTGGAAGAGCAATACATTTTTGATGAAGAATTGGAGCGCGCTGGCGTCCCGACCGTCACGCCCATGGGGGTGATCTATGTCGGACCGATCATCTATACGTTCGGCTCGGACGCTCAGAAAGACAAATGGCTGCCCGGGACGCGCGACGGATCGCTTGGCTGGGCGCAAGGCTATAGCGAACCCGATAGCGGCTCTGATCTCGCCTCGCTGCAATTCTCAGCCAAGAAGGATGGCGATGAGTATGTCCTGAACGGCACCAAGATCTGGACCAGCGCCGCCCAGCATGCGGACTGGATCTTCCTGCTCGCGCGGACATCCAAGGAAGAAAAAAAGCAAATGGGCATCAGCTTCATCTGCTGCGAAATGGATCGCCCTGGTGTGGAGCTGAAGCCGATCATCACGATTGACGGCAAGCACGTGCTCAACATGGTGATCTTTGACGATGTTCGCGTGCCAGCAGATTACCTGATCGGCGAAGAAGGCAAAGGCTGGACCTATAGCCAATACCTGCTCGGCTTTGAGCGCACGTCCTATGCGCGGATTGGCGGCAAGCGCAAACAGCTCCGCCACATTCGCGCGCTTGCGACCGCGGAACCGACCGGCGGCAATCGCAAACTGATTGATGATGACGCCTTCGCTCGCAAACTAACTGATGCGGATATCGCGGTTGACGGCCTGGAGATGACGGTGCTGCGCGTCCTCTCTGCGGTGAAAGACGGCGGCAGCCCAGGCAAGGAAGCTTCGATCATCAAAATCCTGGCGACAGAGACGGCGCAGCAAATCACGACGCTTTACCTCGATGTCGCTGCGGCGCATGGCCAGCGCAAATTCGAAGACAGTGTCAGCCCGGCCTGGACCGGCCATAGCGACTATGCGGCTTCTGGCGTCTCGACCTATTACGGCGCCCGCGCGCAAAGCATTTATGGCGGCACCAATGAGATCCAGAAAAATATTATCGCAAAGCGCGTGCTGGGGCTTTGAGGCGGGTATAGGTTGTGGCGCGCGGTAGAAGCGCTCAACAAGAGTCTGATTTGAGCATCGAAGCGGACAAAATCATACGAACCTTTCGGAACTCGCAAAGCAGTTGCCGCTCCGGCTTGCGAACGCCGGGATCGGACGCGACGCGCGTTTCTCCTTCGATACGACCACGGTTTGGTATCGTCGGATCGTTAGAACGCGCCCTCCAGCTCGACCTCTCTCGTTTGTCCGCCATTTTCCATGAAGGTTTTCATTGCCGACAGCGCGCTTGGATGGCGTGCGCTTTCCATAAATGCGCGATGTTCTGCATGGAGGGCCTCTTCTAATGTGCCTTGCGTTTGGCCAACTTGCTTTATCAACGCCGCTGCATGGGGTGGAAACGACGCCATTCGCGTCGCCAAATTCGTGACGAATTGATCAAGTTCGGACCGCGGCAAAGCTCGATTTACGATGCCGTATTTCTCCGCGACGGTCGCATCGATATCCGCACCGCCCAGCATCAGCTCCATCGCGCGCGCATAGCCAATGAGTTTTGGCCAGCGGCTAGAACCGCCGCCGCCCGGGATAATTCCAACGGTAATCTCGGGCTGTGCAAACACCGTTTTTTCGATCGAACAAAACCGCATATCCATCGCCGCAAGCAATTCCAGACCACCGCCCCTCGCAACGCCGTCAATCTTCCCAATCGTGGGTTTAGGCATCAAGCGAAATCGTTCCGTCATTGAATGGAAGAACGAGCTATCAGGGTCATCGATTGGATCGGTGTCACCGATATTCTGGATAAGAGTGACGTCAGCGTGCGCGATAAAGAAATCGGGATCGGCACTTTGAATAACAACCACTCTCGCATCGTCATCTACCGCCAGACGCTCGCCCGCGGCATCCATTTCAGATATAAGGACCATGTCGAACA
>JBCCDZ010000165.1:0-7209 GCA_039030525.1 Pseudomonadota bacterium
GCAATATCGCCATTCTTGAACGCCCGGTCGCCCGGAATGCCGTGGCAGATGACGTGGTTCAGGGAAATACAAGAGGCATGGCGATAGCCGCGATAGCCAATTGTGGCCGATTGCGCGCCATGATCAAACACAAACTGCCGGATGAGATCGTCAATATGCTCGGTTGTGACACCAGGTTGCACTTCATCGACCAGCATATCCAGGCATTCTGCGACCAATCTGCCAGCTTTGCGCATGCCTTCGAAGCCCGCTTCATCATGAATGCGGATTTCGCCCGTGCGCATAGGGGTCATCAGTTCGGCTTCAGTCATTCTCTTATGGCTCTCGGACGGTGATTTGATAGGCTGCCTATATGGCAGCGATTGCAAAAAACTTCCAGAGTGGAGTTACGTACCCGCCTTGCGGCTTTGTTAACGAGGCCAGAACACGCCGAACTTGTATCATGTTGCACTGCGGCATGTCTGATCTAAGGCTGATTATCGGAGTTTGTGATGTATCGCCTGGTTTATGTAAGCACTGCAAAAGACGGAATTCGTCCGGAACAGATTGGACACATTCTCGATGTGTCTCAATCTAACAATCATGAGCGTCGTATTACGGGATTTCTTGCTCATAATGGCCGTCATTTCATGCAGGCCCTGGAGGGTGATCGCGATGAAGTGCTTGATGTTTATGAGAAAATTACCGCAGACCCTCGGCATTTCGGTGTTGTCCAGATTATCGGCGAAAATATTGCCGGGCGCGCCTTTCCAGACTGGGCGATGAACTATTTTCGGGTCGATGACCCGCGTGGCCACACCATGGTGATCCGACATGACGATCCGATCGATGGCCTGCTGCCAAAGGATATGCCGCGTGAATTGCTGCATTTATTCACGCGCTTCCTCGATATCGAACCGGTCAGCGCGTAAACCGAATAGCAATAGCTTTCTGAGACCTTGCCCCTCTGCACTATGGTGAGGTTTGTATGAACCAGGAAACAAAAGTTCTGATGGCACGTGTCGCGAAGCTCGGAGAAATCTCTGAGACCGAGGCGCATCGCATCGTCAATGAGATCTACAAAGACGGGATTGTCAGCCGTCCGGAAGCGGAATCCCTGTTTCGCTTGAATGATATGCTGAGCGCCATGGATCCGGCCTGGATCAGCCGTTTTCAGGAAGCCATGAAAGACTTTCTGCTGACCCGTGAACCGCCGGAAGGATGGATCACAGAAGGCGAAGCGGACTGGCTGATCGCACAAGTGCAAAATGACGTACACAAACCGAGCTTGGATGAGCTCGATCTGTTGATCGAATTATTGCGCAAGGCCGATGGCGCCCCTGAAAAACTGGCGCGTTTCACTCTGGAAGCGGTCGGTGACCGCATTATCGCCGACGGCATTGCCAGTTTGAACATGGTCGAGCGGATGCGATATGCCCTCTACGCAGGCGCTGGTCATGGCGGTCTGTGGGTGAGCCAGTATGAGGCTGGCATTCTGTTCAAAACCAATGATGCCATAGCCACGGCAGACAATGCACCCACCTGGAATGATCTGTTTGCCCGCGCCGTCGGCAATCATCTGATGGCGCGTGCGCATCCAAACCCGCAGACCGTGGAAGGCGCACTGGCGCGCGAAAGCTGGCTACAGGACACGTCCAGCAGCACAGGCGGGTTCTTCTCGCGCATGGGCGAGTCGTTCGCGTCCGGCAACTGGTTTGAGATGATCACGCATAATGGCCGGAAAGCCGCGCGAGCGCGTCAAACCGCGGCTGAGGCTGCGCATCGGGAAGCCGAAAAAGTGACAGAATTCGAACATGACTGGATGCTCGCAGGCATTGGCGCGGACGGCAAAGTTTCGCCAGCAGAAACTGCCCTGATCGAATATCTACGGCAGGAAGCGCCAGGTTTTGCGCAAGGCCTCGCCGTCGCGGTCTGATTCTCATTGCGTGAGCAAACAGAGGTTTGACCAAGCGGCAACCTCGACATTCAGGCGTGCACAATCTAAGTCCGGCAGCGGACCATTAGAAAACACGCACGGGGCCTGTAAATGTTCAATAAAATCCTGATTGCCAATCGCGGTGAGATTGCTGTTCGAGTGATCAAGACGTGCCGACGCCTCGGGGTAAAGACGGTTGTTGTGTATTCGGACGCGGATGCCGGATCCATGGCCGTCGAAATGGCCGATGAGACGGTGCATATCGGGCCTTCACCGGCGGCTGAATCCTATCTCGTCATGGACAAGATTGTCGACGCCGTGAAACAAACCGGCGCTGAAGCGGTGCATCCAGGTTTTGGCTTCCTGTCAGAGAATCCAGAATTCGCGAAACGCCTCGAAAAAGAGAAAATCGCGTTTATCGGCCCTAATCCGCATGCGATTGAAGCGATGGGCGATAAGATCAGCTCGAAGAAGCTGGCGGCAGATGCTGGCGTATCGACGGTGCCGGGCCATATGGGCCTGATTGAGAGCGCGGAAGAAGCGGTCAAAATCAGCCGTGAAATCGGCTATCCAGTCATGATCAAAGCCTCCGCCGGTGGCGGCGGCAAAGGCATCCGGATCGCGTATGACGACAAGGATGCAGAAGAAGGCTATCCGGCCGTGAAAGCGGAAGCTGCGGCCTCTTTCGGGGATGACCGCATCTTCATTGAGAAATTCATTCTCGAGCCGCGCCATGTCGAAATTCAGGTCATGGGCGATAAGCATGGCAATTGTGTCTACCTGTTCGAGCGTGAATGCTCGATCCAGCGCCGCAATCAGAAAGTCCTCGAAGAGGCGCCATCGCCGCTGCTCGATGACGCCACCCGCAAGAAAATGGGCGAGCAAGCGGTCGCGCTCGCCAAAGCGGTGAATTATGACAGTGCCGGCACCGTAGAATTCGTTGCTTCTGGCAAGGATAAGAGCTTCTATTTCCTGGAAATGAATACCCGTCTTCAGGTCGAGCACCCGGTCACGGAAATGATTACCGGCGTTGACCTGGTCGAGCAGATGTTGCGCTCCGCCTATGGCGAAAAACTGGCGCTCAAGCAGGACAAGCTGAAGATTAATGGCTGGGCGATTGAAAGCCGGGTCTATGCCGAAGACCCGTATCGCAACTTCCTGCCATCAATCGGACGGTTGAAACGCTTCATCCCACCGCTGGAAGGCGCCATGGCTGGCGGCACGGTCCGGATGGATAGCGGTGTTCGCGAAGGCGATGAGATCTCGATGTTCTATGACCCGATGATCGCCAAATTGGTAACGCATGGCAAAGATCGCGACCAGGCGCTGGATATCCAGGCCGAGGCGCTCGATCGCTTCCACATTGAAGGCATTCAGGACAATATGCCGTTCTGCGCCGCGGTCATGGACGAAGCCCGGTTCCGGTCCGGCGATATCACCACGGCCTATATTAAAGACGAATTCCCGGACGGCTTCCAGGGCACGACGCCAACAGAGGCACAATCCGTGATGCTCACCGTCGCCTCAGCTTATGCCCACGGCGTCTATGTTCGACGGGCCAGCCAGATTACCGGCCGGATGTCACCGATCGAAGAGTTGCGCCGCGACTGGGTCGTGATCCTGGGCGGCGACTATATTCCGGTGACACTGGATCTCGGCGAAGGTGAAGCGACGATTACGATCGGCGACAATTCGCATTCCCTGGTCACCGATTGGGTCGCGGGCCAACCGCTCTTCGAAGGCGTTTTGGATGGCCAGCCAATGGCCGTGAAAATCGCTGACCGAACCGAGGGCTATCTGGTCCGCCATCGCGGTGTTCGCCTCGATGCGCTGGTCTGTACGCCAGGCGTGGCGGAAATGCACAAACGCCTGCCCGAAAAAGAGAAGCCAGATCTGTCTAAACTGATCATTTCGCCGATGCCGGGACTGGTCGTCTCGGTCGATGTCGAAGTCGGTCAAGAGGTTCAGGAAGGCGAAGCGGTCTGCATTGTCGAGGCGATGAAAATGCAAAACATCATTCGCGCTGAAGCCGATGGCACCGTGAAAGCCGTCAATGTTGGTGCTGGCGACAGTGTTGCAGCCGATGAAATCATGCTGGAATTCGAATAATTCGACACGCCTTAGCGTTACTTGTATGACGAAGCCAGATCACTAGCCGGGTATGACAGGACGCAGCATGGGCGAGTTACTTTTCAATCCAAATGGCCGCATTGGTCGCAATCGATTCTGGCAAGGCATGGTGATCCTGACCGTTGCCAGCGTGTTGATTGCAGCCGGCTTTCGCATGGTGTCTGTACCGCTCGCTTTTCTGCACTTGGTTCTGATTTATCCTTATATTTGCGTCATCGGAAAGCGGTTGCACGATGCCGGGCTGACGGCCTGGCTGACGCTGGCGGTCTGGCTCGCAGCGATGATCATCAATCAAATCGTGTCGGGTATACTCGGGACCTTTATGATTTCGCCTGAAACGCTCGAAACCTATGAAAAAGTCATGGAACTGATCGAGCAGAATCAGGTTGAGCCCGCGATGGAGGGCATGATGATCGTCCTCAGGGACACGGTGCCGCTTGTTGTCGTCACGACGATTCTTGTCGGGGCGATCGTGGCATTCGGGCTCGGCGCGATCAGGACAGAACCGCGCGAGAACAAGCATGGGCCGGTGCCGGGCATGGATGCCTCTGGCACATTTCAGTAAAACAGGACGAAATTGACGCCTGTCGATAAATTATTATCGTTTATTGATAAATCCTTCGACATGTGTATAAGCGTCAAAATATAAAAACCCTATTGAAAGGACGCCTTCGCCATGAGCGATGCCTTTGCCTCCCAGTCTACTCTCGATTCAGATCGCCCCTGGATCACTGATGATGAGCAATTACCAACTCGAATGAATTGGTTTGATACGTTTTTTAATCCCGCCGGGAAGTCGCCCAAGCTACACTTTACGCGCGCCTGGACGATGCTGTTTTTCACCGGACTGATCGGCTGGGCCGGATTTGGATTTATCATTTTTATGGTTGGTATTGCCGGCGCTGATACGACCGGGATCAGCACAACTCATAAATATGTGATCGCGATTATAATGGCGGTCACATCGGTTCTGTCTTTTGTCATTCATTCGCGACGCCTCAATCATGCTGGAAAGACCTCGGTATGGGCGATACTCGTGCTGTTGCCCGTCATTGCGGCGTCCCTGATGTTCATGGGCGGCATGACCGGCAAAGCCGCTGAATACGACAAACTGTATGATCAGCGGGCCGAGTTTCTGGCCGATCCAGAGGCCTGGCGTGAAGCTCGACTAGACGAGAGGCGCACAGCCCAGGAAGAAGCGGAAAAGGCCCGGCTTGAAGCCGAGGCCGCGGAAGCAGCTGGCGAAGGCGGCGAAAATTCCGAGCAGCGAGGTCAGCGCGGCGGCGGACGGGGCGACGGGAACCAGGGACCAAACCCGGAGAATCCATTGCCGTCAAAAGAATCCTTCATCGTGCGGCCGAACCTTGGCATGTTCTCGATGACGATTATGGGCTTCAATACGTTGATCATGATCTGGTCGCTGCTTTGGGTCGCGCGTGTCCCGAATTTCGGACGCGATCCAGAGCCCGAGCCGTTCGCCTAAACCAGCGGCATGCCAGGTCGTGTTCGGGCCCCAAACACGGTCTCGAACGCGCGTTTCAGCGCCGCGTCGGTCTCGGCCATGTCCACGGGCAGCCCGAGATCGACGAGGCTTGTGACACCATAGCGTGGATCAGCGATACCGCAGGGCGTGATTCCGGTGAAGTGGTCCAGATCCGGCTCGACATTCAGGCTGATGCCGTGAAAGCTGACCCAGCGCTTCAGACGAATGCCAATTGCCGCAATCTTGTCCTCGCGCAATTGTCCTCCGGCTTGAGTCCGATCGACCCAGACTCCGACCCGGCCATCGCGGACATCGGCATCGACATTGAATGCGCCGAGCGCAGTGATGATCCAGCGCTCGAGATTGCCGACAAAAGCACGAACATCGCGGCCGCGTGCGGCGACGTCCAGCATTACATAAGCGACGCGCTGTCCTGGGCCATGATAGGTATATTCACCGCCGCGTCCGACGGCATGAACTGGAAACCGCTCAGGATCGCGCAAGTCAGCGGCCTTGGCGCTGGTCCCGGCCGTATACAATGGCGGATGCTCCAGCAGCCAGACAAGTTCCGGCGCTCCGTCCGCGCGAATCGCACGCGCACGCGCCTCCATGGCAGCATGGGCGGCTTCATAAGGAACCGGGTCGGCACTGATGGCCCATTCGACATCTGCGTATTGTGTCATCTGACTGCATATAGCGAAGACTTTTCACTTCACAATCCGCAGCCCGCCGCGTATATGGCCCGCTCTACCCGGCGTGCGGCCGTGGCGGAACTGGTAGACGCGCAACGTTGAGGTCGTTGTGGACGCAAGTCCGTGGAGGTTCGAGTCCTCTCGGCCGCACCATTCAAATCAGGTTCAACACAGTTGAATAACTCAATCCGGATGGATTGAGTGCAGGATTTGAATGCTTGAGCGCCAGCGAAAGCCTGCCAGGGTCCCGATCTCAATCCAAACACAGATCAGAGCGGTTAAGGCTTTGCAATCTGCACGACGATTGCGAGCCTCGAAATGTCGTCCCCAGGCAATCATCACCCCATAGACATTCCTTGCGTCATGCTTGCGGGTAGGTAGTCGCGCCGGTTTGGTTCGAACAAGGCGTTCGCGTCCCTCAAAGGCGAGCGTATGATCGATGTTTTGATCGCATTTCGGAATCTATGAGAGGCCGTTCTCGGGCGAGTTTATGCCTCCTGGACAAGCTCGATCGCTGGCGCATCCACGGATTAATATCTTCGGAGCGGAAGGTCAGACGCACCTTTTGTTCTGTCGGAATTTTCGTTGCGTGGCAGATATGCCCCGTCGATTGAACCGGATGTACTCGACCCGATGAGTAAATAGCCATCCAGATCGTCATTGAACAGGTCGGTTTCAAACTCGGCCGAGAACGCATCTAAGTCTGTTAGCGTTGATCGTATCTCACGAAAATTTGCCTTGTTAACAGCGGATTCCGAACGCGCGAAAGCAAGCGTGGCATGTTTCATTTTCGCATCGATCCGCTCCAGACTCGCGGTCGCGGACTTGTCTCCGTTCGCGGCCGCCACGGCATACCATCTTCGCGCAAATACCAGGCTTTTGGGAAACCCATTAAAGCCATGCTCAAAACCTTCTGCGATATGGCGTTGCGCAATTCTGTTGCCTGCCATCGCTTTTTCAAACCATTTGCCGTCAGGCGAGCCCAATGA
>JBCCDZ010000166.1:0-7196 GCA_039030525.1 Pseudomonadota bacterium
GGCGTCAATCTCCCTTGCAGATGTCAGGATTTGGTTAACAGAAATGCGGTTTTCGTTAAGAGCTTGCAGATCTGCCCCGGCGGGTGGTTTTGCGCGCCAACCGCCAGAAGATCAGCACTAATAATGGCGAGACGAGCAGAAAGAATATTGGCAAATACTGAATTGGTCCGAAGCGTAGCGTCCAAGAATTGACGATCGGCACGGGTCGAGCATGCGGATCGCACGCAGAAATGTTCTCGACCGTGCGCGGGCCGATCGCGTCTGAGCGATAACGATCAAATGCCCGTCGGACCGTTGGTGAACAGGGGGCGAGCTCAAATGAATCTTGGGCTGCGGCCTGGTCCAGTCCATTGGCTGCAATGACAACATCGGCCGCAACTTCGCGAATAATGAAATACCCCGCCGCGCCTGAAATTACGATTGCCGCAGCAATGCCTGCCAAGACGGGCGTCGACAGGTTTTTGCTAAGCCATAGGCCACCAAAGGAAAACAACACACCGCAAATAATTATGGCGAGGGCAAAATTATCCATGAAGATGAGCCAGGCCAAAAGCTCTAGAAACGCCCGCAAATCCGTATCCGCCATACCTTCGAGTCGAACGAAGTTCATGTAAAGCGTGTAGCCATTGGTGATCGCCAGTGCCGCTGGCACGATTAAAAACACAGCGACGATCCAGGACGTCGAACGCTTCTTGACCGCGTTCTGTTGCGTCTCATGTTCGGCACTGAGATTGAGAAACTCGTTCAGGCTGACCGATATTTCCGGAAACTCTGCCTCGCGTTGATCACGCCACTCTTGGGCACGCTTCAGCTCTGCACCGCGCAAAAACATAGCGGGGTCGCGATTTCGCGATTCCCATAGTCGCGCACTTTCAGAATAGTGCGTATGATTTCGTATCCAGGCGAGGTTCACCCGCAATGCTGGCGCCAACTGTTTCAGCGCCGCGCCAAAAGACTGGCGGTCGTCGAAGAAGATATAGTTTAGCTTGCTGAGCTCTGCTGGAGGCGGCGTCTCCGCCGGTTCAATGTGGATAAGCGGAATGATGCGCTTATTCTGGCGCAAGGCTTCTTCAAGTTCCCAATTGCAGAGCTCGGATTTGATCCAACCTGGCGTAATGACGACAACCAACGTATCGACAGAGCGGATCATCTCGCGCAGGCGCGCCTGCCAGTCGGTCGCGACTTCAATGTCATGCAGATCGAGCAGGACGTCAAAATTCGCAGCTTCGAGCCCATCCGCCAGTTCGCTCGCAAATGCCTCCGCGTCGGCGCGTGCATAGGACAGCATGACGCGTAAATCTGCGAGACGGTTGCTCATTATTGTCCCCTCAAGCCCCGGTGGGCTGGCGATCAGACTAATCTAAACGGACAAACCGTCCAGAGCGGGACTGAGCGATTAGGCAGTTTGTAAGGCCGGGGGCGTGGTCTTGCGCGCTTTCCAAACCGTCTGATTGTTGATCACATCAACGAAGACATGCAATGCGATGGCGGGCCACAAAGACCCGGATAAGAGGAAAACCAGAGTCACCAAAACGCTGAACATAAACACTGCCGGTAGTTGATCTGCGCCTTGATACAAATGCAAAAGTGTAAACACTGCCAGTGCTGCTAAAGCCGCTGCCCAGAGGGGCATGAAAAGGCTGAATGTCCAGATCAGATAGCCGCGAAACACGATTTCCTCAGCAATACCGGCGGATATTCCCATGACGTTGAACAAGCGTCGCTCGCCATCCGTATGCGGCATGAAGTTCATCATGTTCGGGTTTTTTGACAGTCCATTCTGGAATTGATCGCGTGCCGATTGCGAGCGTGCGACGGTCGAGAACTGGACCAAAAAGAAGAGCGCGATCGCGGCCGCCAGGCCCCAACCGATCAAAGCCATTGGACTGGATTGGATTTGAAATCCAAGCATTGACCAATCTCGGCCGCTAGAGGCCCAAAGAACGATGACAGGCAAGGATATGCCCCACAATAGAAGGATTGTCTGCGTGTAGCGTTTGATCCTGACTCCCGGTTTTCCTGACGCAAGTTCCAACCGATCCTTCTTCAAATTGACCAGACTCTCTAGCGGTAGACCGATCGCGATCACGGCCAGCATGGCGATATCCACAAGCGAGAGACTGTCAGCGCTCAGAAATGGCATATTCGGCTCCTTTTGCCCTTAACCTTCAGACCGAAATATATTAAAATTGAATTTGAATTCAAGTTCAATTTTGGAAACGCGCAGATATGGCCCCGACTCCCCCCAAACAGAACCGCGCAATTCGCACCCGCGAAAAGCTCATGTCGGCGCTAGAGCGTCTGCTTCGTGAGCATGAGTTTGAGACTATATCTGTGCAAGATATTGCTCGGGAAGCCGGGGTTGCGGTGGGCTCGGTTTACTCTCACTTCAAAGACAAGACCGCGTTCCTCGAGGCATTGCTCGAATTCTGGCGGCAGCAAGTCGAAGCGCAATTGGAAATCTCAGAGTCTCAAGATTCCCGCGCCGCGTTTCAAGAATTGGGCAGCTTGAGAGCATCGCTGTTCGAGGCCACCAAAGCGGTCTATCTTCAAACCAAGGAGAATGGCCACATCCTTCGCGCGGTGCATACATATGCGCGCCTGCATCCAGACGCCAAAGACGATGACTGGCAATCCTTGGTGGTGCGCAGCTTCGCGCCGATTTCTGCCCTGTTCGAGCTTTATGCAGATGAAATCACCGTTTCAGATGCGGACCTCGGAACGCGCATGATTGGCGTTTTCTTCAACACGATTTTTATCCGCACAGCCCTGATGCCTCAGGACACATTG
Source organism: Pseudomonadota bacterium (assembly GCA_039030525.1). Taxonomy (GTDB): domain Bacteria; phylum Pseudomonadota; class Alphaproteobacteria; order Caulobacterales; family Hyphomonadaceae; genus Henriciella. Next base: position 2,791 of record JBCCDZ010000166.1, read on the forward strand.
CTCGAAGCGGCCAAGATTGATGCTGACACGATGATCCGGGAAGTGACAGATATGGCTTATGGGTATCTCACACTGCCGCGTGGCTGAAGTTTTGCGGACAGTCTAGGTCTGCAGATCGTCCAGCATCTTTGTCAGCATCTCCATACCAGCGCCCCATCCCTTACCGAGATTTTCAACGGCCCCAGCAAAGCAGGCAATTTCTGTGGCGGAGGCTTCATGTGGTGACCATTCCAGGCGCATTCGGGTGACCCCATCGGCTTCTTCAAACGTCACTACAGTCAAGAGCGTGGCGGGCCAGTCTGGCATCATCGGATTTGGCGATAGATCCCACTTGGCGTCTGTCGTCGACATTAGCATGACCAGCCGTTCTGGCGGGATAACTTCGGTATAGACGGACTTCTGATAGCCAGAATTTTCGCCCATTTTCATTTCATTGAGCCAATTTCCGCCGGCCTTGACATCGAGCTCGTGGATCACCGTTTCGACACCCGGACCATACCATTGGGCGAGCAGGTCGGGCTCTGTCCAGGTGCGCCAGACGAGCGCTCTCGGGGCATTGAAGTCGCGCTCCAAAACATAGATGGGAAGCTCAGTCATCGTTAATCCTCTTGCTTATTGGCTAAATCATCCAGCAGACCATCCAACTGATCAAAACTGCCGAGCCAGAAGTCACGAAAGGCCTCTAGCCAATCTACCGCTTCGCGCATCGGTTTTGCATTAAGACGCGCTGGCCGTTTTTGTTGGTTCACACCGCGCGTGACCAACCCGGCGCGTTCCAGGACTTTCAGGTGTTTGGAAATGGCCGGCTGACTCATCGCGAACGGCGAAGCGATTTCGTTCACGGTGGCTTCGCCATCGGACAAGCGAGTCAAGATTTCGCGCCGCATCGGATCCGCGAGTGCAGCGAAGACCGCATTGAGATTTGGCGGGGAAGTATCTGTAAGTGCTATATTCATAACCAAGTAGTTATATAACAAAATCCACAATGTCAAATTGCCCCTTCCCAAAATCGTTCGCAGGTCATAGTTTCGCTTTATCCGAGGGGCGCGCATGGCAAGCGCTGAGATTGCTCTGAATACCGAGCGAGCACCCTTAGAACCTGATCCGGCTAGTCCGCCCACACATGGCGCGCGCGAACCGGCGTAGGAACGGAGCGAAGTCTTGGCGTCAATAGCCACCAAATCGGCACCGCCACCAGATGTGGCCAAAGCGTTCACCGCGTGTCCAGCGAAGGCTGCGAGCACGCTGTCCGCCATACGCGACTTGATTTTCGACACCGCCGTAGAACGGTCTGGCATCGGACCTCTGACCGAAACCCTGAAATGGGGCGCGCCCGCCTACCTCACGGAAAAGAGCAAAAGCGGAACGACGATTCGACTCGGGTGGGACGAAATTGGCTCGCGCGTCAGTCTTTACGTTCATTGCCAGACGACGCTGATCAGCGAATGGCGCGATCGTTATCCGGATGAGATGACCTTTGTCGGCAATCGCGAAGTCCAGATTCCAACCCATTCCCCCTTACCGCGCGCGGCGCTGCAGCACTGCATCGCCATGGCGCTCACCTATCATTCGAGAAAGACGAAGCTATGAACAAACCTGTCGATCAAGCCGAATTTGAAACCCCTGATGTCACTACGGGTCCATTGCCGTCCAGTCGCAAAGTCTTCACGCACCCGAAGGCTGATCCGTCGATATCTGTACCGCGCCGGATGATCGATCTTCATCCAACAGCGAATGAAGTTGCCGTACCGGTCTATGATACATCCGGGCCGTATTCCGATCCCAGCGTTACGATCGATGTCGAAAAAGGGCTTGCGCGGTATCGCACTGATTGGGTGGTTGAGCGCGGACACGTCGAATCCTATCAGGGCCGCGACGTTCGCCCAGAAGACAATGGCGGAGCGACCGGTAAATATCTGGCGCGAGAATTTCCCGTCCGACATCAACCTTTGCGAGGCACCGGCACTGGTCCCGTCACCCAGTTTGAATATGCTAAAGCCGGCATCATCACCAAAGAGATGATCTACGTCGCGGAGCGCGAAAATCTCGGGCGACAGGAACAGCTTGAACAGGCCGAAGAACAAATCGCTCAGGGCGAGAGTTTCGGCGCTGAAATCCCGGCCTTTATGACGCCGGAATTTGTCCGTGACGAGATTGCAAGAGGACGGGCAGTCATCCCATCCAATATCAATCATCCAGAACTCGAACCGCAAATCATTGGCCGCAACTTCCTGGTCAAGATTAACGCCAATATCGGTAATTCTGCCGTCGCCTCATCGGTCGAGGAAGAAGTCGAGAAAATGGTCTGGGCGACGCGCTGGGGCGCTGACAATGTCATGGACTTGTCGACGGGTCGAAACATTCACAACACACGTGAGTGGATCATTCGCAATAGCCCGGTGCCGATTGGCACTGTGCCCATCTACCAGGCCCTGGAGAAAGTGAATGGCGTTGCTGAAGATCTCACTTGGGAAGTCTATCGCGACACATTGATCGAGCAGTGCGAGCAAGGCGTCGACTATTTCACGATTCATGCCGGCGTACGGCTGGCCTATATCCACCTGACTGCAGAGCGGGTCACCGGCATCGTGTCGCGTGGTGGCTCGATCATGGCGAAGTGGTGCCTCGCGCACCATAAGGAGAGCTTCCTGTACACCCATTTCGCTGACATTTGCGACATCATGCGCACTTATGATGTGACCTTCAGCTTAGGCGACGGGCTCCGTCCGGGGTCGATCGCGGACGCCAATGATGCAGCGCAATTCGCCGAGCTGGAAACACTCGGCGAGTTGACCAAGATCGCCCATGCGCGGGGCTGCCAGGTGATGATTGAAGGCCCAGGTCATGTGCCGATGCACAAGATCAAAGTGAATATGGACAAGCAGCTAAGAGAATGTGGCGAGGCGCCATTCTACACATTAGGACCTCTCACCACTGACATTGCGCCGGGCTATGATCACATCACATCAGGTATTGGCGCCGCCATGATTGGCTGGTTTGGCACGGCGATGCTTTGCTATGTCACTCCGAAAGAGCATCTCGGCTTGCCGGATCGTGATGATGTCAAAGTCGGCGTGATAACTTACAAGCTCGCGGCCCATGCGGCGGATTTGGCAAAAGGACATCCGGCTGCGCAAATCCGCGATGACGCGCTGTCTCGTGCCCGATTTGAATTTCGCTGGGAGGACCAGTTCAATCTGTCGCTCGACCCGGAAACGGCTCGCGAATACCACGACCAGACTCTGCCAAAAGAGGCGCATAAAGTGGCGCATTTCTGTTCTATGTGCGGACCGAAATTCTGCTCGATGAAGATCACTGCGGAAGTGCGCGATTATGCCGACGGGCTGTCCGACAATGAAAAAGCCGACTTGCAACGCCAAGCTGATGAAGCGCGCGCGGGAATGGAAGAGAAAAGCCGGGAATTTAAGACCAAAGGATCGCAGATTTATCTGGAGACATGAGTCTCCTAAAAATCCAATTCGACATATAGGTCACCGCGTGCGCCGTCGGGATTGCGGACATCTGTCATGCCCTTCCCGCGCAAGCGAAGCTTTTGGCCAGGGTTTGCGCCTTTGGGAATGGTCAATTCCAGCGTATCGCCACTAATATCCTTAAGCCGGTGCCGCCCGCCCTTGCGCGCCGTGTTGGGTGAGATTTTTTCGATGACGTATAAGTGGTTTTCATCAACCTGGAAACGCGTGTGAGGCGCGACAGTAATCTCAACATATAGATCACCTCTGGCGGGTTTGAAAAATCCAGTTGTTTTACTCGGCCTGCCTTCGCCCTTAAGTCGCAATCGACTGCCTGTGCTTACGCCCGGCGGTATTTTGACCGACAAAGATCGCTGCTCAGGGTACATGCCGGATCCAGAACACTTCCCGCAGGACGCGGAGTTCGTGCGCCCCGATCCGGTACAAGCCTCGCAGATGCCATCGGCTTCAAAGTTCAGGGTTTTTGTGTCGCCTCGAAAGGCCTCTTCCAAACTGATGCTAAGACGATATTTTAGATCAGCGCCACGTAGTGTCGGGGGCTTATTTTCCTCGCCAAACATTTGCGAGAACACATCGCCAAACTGGTCAAATTTATCCGTTGAGCTGCTCTCTAATCGTTCGCCCATTGTCGATTGTGTATTCTTGGGCGCTGGATTGTCCGCGCGCGCGTGTGATCGTGGCGCATCCACCTCATCTCGGGCAGCTTCCGATAGAGCGAACTGGGCCAGACTGGGCGCGCCAAAATTGCGCCACGACTCTTCATAGGCTCGCAATCCGGCATAATCGATGGTTGGTGACTTGCTGACCATTCGAGCCACTTCGTCAATCAGTCGATCAATGGTGTGAGACCGAGGCGACGCATCCCAACTGGTTAGATCGACTGTATCTAATCGCGTAAAGCCGAACGGAAGCCGA
>JBCCDZ010000167.1:0-7184 GCA_039030525.1 Pseudomonadota bacterium
GCACACGCCGCGCAGCGTTAGCAAGCGCCCATATTCGCCAGACTCGTGTTTTGCCAGTGCGGCCTGGACTGAGTCATGCTGGCGGGCCGTCAGTCCAAATTGTAGGACAGTCCCGACATGTGTTTGCTCGGCGCGCCGGATATCGACCATGTCTTCAATCGAAGCCGGGATGGCATGTGTAGAATAGACGGGCCAGCCATTTTCCAGCGCGAATACAGCCCAATCCCGCACTGTGTCGCGCTGCCCGGCGAGCATGATGGCATCCAGGGCATCGCTCTGCATGGCGGATTGCAGGAGTTCGTATCCGGATGCGTCAGCATTGGCGTCGAGCGCGAAGGCTGAGACGTCGCCTGTCTCTGACAATTGATTCAGCGCAAGATGGTGGTCCGGATCAAGTTGATCAGCGCCGATAACGGCAATGCGAACAATGGACATACTCTACCGGCTCCCAACCTTGAAGCATTCGATAGCGGCTCGTTTCTGTCGTCACAAGATCAACTAACAGGCTGGCTTAAAAAAAACCGTCGCAATGACTAAGGCGCCAGGGCTTTAAGCAGCAATTGCGCCTGATCCCGCGAGAAATTTTCTGGCAAAGGCGCACGCATGATCATGACACGCGACCAGATCTGCCCGGTCAGTCCATCGACGGCCTGGTCGAGATCAAAATCGCGTCGGACAATTTTCTTGGCGGCGATCTCGGCGAGGATGAGGCGCAAAGGCGCGCGAACATGTTCTTTCAACCACGTGCGCCAGGTGTCGCCAGCGGCCGGATCATCGCTCGCAGCAATCATCGCCACTCGCAAAACCGCGTGCCCGGAACCGATCCGCGCCGCATCTTCAATCGGTTGAATCAAAGCGGATATGCGCTCAATCGGATCCCGCCCGGATTTTGATCGCTCCGGTACCAATTCCATAGCGGCTTCGACGCACATGTTTCCGATGGCCGGCCACCAGCGATAAATCGTCTGTTTCGAGGCCTTGGCTTTGCGGGAGACTTTGTCGACGCTGAACTTGCGCCAGCCATTCTCGGCCATTTCTTCGCGTGTCGCTTGCAAGATGGCAGCCCGAGACTGTTCGCTGCTGCGTTGGCTTTTGCGCGGCGAAGAAGTTTTTTGCGTCATGATGTCCGATCGGCTGTATTTGCTACAGTTCGCGATATCACGGTACGATGCGTTTGTCTTTCGGGATTTGCATACTTTTTTCAGATGGTTCGCAGCGATAAGGAAGGATGAGTGAAGCGAAATTGGTGCGCGCCAGTTCCTCGAGCGCGACAAAACGGCCGGACGCTCAAACGCGTATAGGCACTCGTGCGTCGCGACCTATATAACGAAACAATCCTCTTCTGATTGCACCCGGGGCTGTTATGGATGTTGCGATTTCGACGCTTTTGTCGCCGATAATTCTGTTCTTCGCATTAGGTATGGGGGCAGCTTTATTGCGCTCTCAAATGAGCGTGCCCGAAGCGATTGCCAAAGGCATGGCGATCTATCTGATGATGGCGATCGGCCTCAAGGGCGGCGTCGAAATGTCGAAGAACCCGCTCACCACCGAAGTGATGCTGGTGCTCGCTGCCGGCATTGTCCTGTCATTTATGATTCCGGCGCTCGCCTTTTTGCTACTGCGCCTGACGACCAGGCTGGATCGGATTGATGCAGCAGCGACCGCCGCGCATTATGGATCGATTTCGATCGTCACATTCGTCGCCGCCACCGAAGCGGTTCGCCTGTCAGGACTGGACAGTGGCGGTCATTTGGTGGCGGTGGCCGCGTTGATGGAAACGCCCGCGATTATCACGGCATTGGTGCTCGCCGCACGCGGGCAGGCAAAACGCGAAAAGCCAATTGCCGGGTCCGAACAAGGCGAACTGGTGCGTGAGGTGTTCCTGAACGCATCCATCGTCGTGCTGGTTGGCGCGCTGATCATAGGCTGGGTCGCCGGGGAAGAGGGGACAGCGAATGTTGAGCCATTCTTTGTTGACCTGTTCCAGGGCGTGTTGTGCCTCTTTTTGTTGGATATGGGTTTGTCCGCAGGCCGAGGCTTGCGCCAGGGGTGGCGGCAGCTCAGCATCATGACGGTTGGTTTCGGCTTATACATGCCCCTGATTTCCGCCTTGATCGCGGCAGCTCTCGCGGCGCTGATCGGCATGCCAGCTGGTGATGCCGCCTTGCTGATCACTCTGACCGCGTCAGCATCTTACATTGCAGTGCCGGCGGCGATGCGGCTGGCCTTGCCTGAGGCGAAACCGTCAATCTATTTGACCTTGTCGCTCGGGGTGACATTTCCATTCAACGTAACAATCGGCATTCCGATTTATATCTATCTGGCATTGCTCATAACGGGACAGGCGTGATCCATGACCAAACATCTTCGCATTGAACTGATCATTGAACGGATGGCCCATAAGCGCGCTTGCCGCGTTCTCGAAGCGGCCGGGATGACCGGCTATACCGTGCTTCCGGCGATGGCCGGCTATGGCAATTCAAAACGTTGGAACCGCGATACGGACCTATCAGCCAGCGGGGATATGGTGGTGATCATTTCGGTCGGTGATGAAGAAAAAGTGCGCGCCACAATGACCGAAATCGGAAATCTGCTCGGCGCGCATATTGGTATCGTCACGGTGACAGAAGTGGAAGTCTTGCGACCTGGAAGGTTTTAGCGGTTCGCTTAAGTCGCGCGATCGCGCTCGACCGCCTCAGCGATCAATTCGCGTGCTTTTTCAACACCGGACCAACCGTCGACCTGACTCCATTTACCGGTCTCCAGATCCTTATAGTGCGTGAAGAAGTGCGTGATCTTCTGGACCAGAATGTCGGGCAGATCGTGATAGGTCGCGATCTTGTCATAATAAGCAGTGAGCTTCGGATGCGGGACAGCGAGAATTTTCTCGTCCGGACCCTTGTCATCGGTCATCATCAGGACGCCAACTGGACGGGCGCGCACGACACTGCCTGGAACCAGCGGACGATTACCCACAACCATGACGTCAATCGGATCGCCGTCGAGGCTCAAAGTGTGCGGCACGAAGCCGTAATTACAAGGATATCGCATCTCAGTGTAGAGATAGCGATCCACGAACATAGCCCCGGAATCCTTGTCGATCTCATACTTGATCGGATCCCCGCCGAGCGGCACCTCAACAATCACATTAAGGTCGTCTGGCGGGTTCTGTCCGGAGATGATTTTGGTGATGTCCATGGGAGGAAGCCTTTTTGTGAGCTCTGATGGCGCTGCCCGTGCAGGATTGTTGCCAAAACGTCAAGCAGTCATTGTTCCTTGGCCTGAGCCCACAGCGGTGCTTTAGTCACCTCAACTGGAAATAGTGTGAGTACTAAAATGAGAATGCTTGAAAAATCAGCGGCCTTGCTTGTTTCGTTTGGCCTGTTCACGGTGCCAGCGCTGGCCCAGGATATGCGGACAGCGTCTGAAAAAGTGGTCGCGTGCCAGGCGATTCAGGACGGCGCAGCCCGCCTTGAATGTTTCGAGGCTGCGGCGGCAGAACTCTCCATCATTCTGGCGGGACCCGTTCCACAGCTGACCGAGACGCCGGCGCCACAAACGCAGGCCCCGATCGCTACAGCTGAGACAGCAGCAACATCTACTCCGATCCCTGCAGCAACGACGAGTGCGCCAGCGCCTGTGCAAATGGCCAGCGCAACTGAGGTTGCAACGGAAGCAGACACGCCTGAATCCCGTTTACCTTCATGGATCCCGCGCATCACTTTCGGAGACCGGGATGTCGAAAAAGAACCGGATGAGTTTCGGACCACGATCACGCGTATTCAGCGCAACAAAATCGGGCGGCATTTCTTCACCACAGCAGAGGGTCAAGTCTGGCGGCAGAAGGAAGTTGGTTCAATTCGGGCGCCAAAGACGCTTCCCGCCGAAGTCGTTTTGTCGCAAAATATCGCTGGCGGCATTCGGCTGAGAATTGTCGAAACCAATCGCATTTACAGCGTTGGGCGGGTCGAGTAGCGCGTTCAGATGAAGGCGTAATTGAAGCTTACAGAAATCCGAGCGGCGTCGGTCTGGCTGGGCATGACTTCATGGCGTAGCCAGCTTTCCCACATCAAGACCTCGCCGGCGGCGGGTGAGACATAGAAAAAGCGTTTGGCTTCCTCCGGGGCGTCGGCTTTTACGGGCGGCGCCGCCATCATCATTGGCAATCTCGGGTCTTCAAATTTGATCCGTCCCGCGCCATCAGGGACGGCGATGTAACACGTGCCTGAGATAATGCTATTCGGGTGAATATGCCCGGAATGATGACCGCCTTCGCCGAGAATATTGAGCCATAGACTGTCGCATCTCAATTGCCCATGACCCAGGTCCCAATGCTGACGGTCCGCAAAATCTGCAGCCATTTTGTCGAGCACCGCGAGCAAGTCCGCAAATGCCGGAGCCCGCTCAGGCAAATCATCAAGTGAGGCGTATGAGGTGTAGCCGGGATAGCCTTCGCGCTCGCACCAGGCATGTCCCGCCGTGTCCCCGTCTTCGATCATCCAGCACGCTGCTTCGAGATCCGCTAAGTCTAGGGTCCCGTCGAGTGCGCTATGTTGAAGGCGGGTCGAGAACAAGGAGGTGATAGTCATGCGCCCCTCTTATCGTGGTCTGTCCGTCTGGCAATGCTCGCGATGATTGATCCATGTGTCCTCGATGCTCGCGTCGCAGAGATTTTACTTCCCGCGGTCCTAAAACTTGTGTACTGAATGATTTACAGATCATTCAGCGCTAAGGAGGCGGCCATGGCGGAGACCAGGTTCACAGTGAATGGAGAGGAACGTGCGGTCGATATGGACCCCACGACTCCCTTGCTTTGGGTTTTGCGAGAGCAGTTCAAGCTGACCGGCACGAAATTCGGTTGTGGTATCGCACAATGTGGCGCCTGCACGATCCATCTCGACGGTGCTCCTGTTCGGTCCTGTTCAACGCCATTAGCGGCAGCCGCCGGCGCGGCGCTGACAACGATTGAGGGCGTCGCAAGCGATGATGGCTCGCGTCATGCTGTCCAAGAAGCCTGGGTCGAACATCAAGTGCCGCAATGCGGATACTGTCAGTCCGGACAGATCATGTCGGCGGTCGCCTTGCTGCGCGATATTCCGGATCCAACGGATGCAGACATTGATGCCGCCATGAGCGGAAATATTTGCAGATGCGGCGCCTATGGCCGCATTCGCGCCGCCATCAAATCAGCCGCCAGCGCCTAATCGCGCCCCGTCAAGGAGACCTGAACATGGGAAAGTGGACCCGTAGAGGATTTATCGCAGCTGGCGTGGTTAGCGGCGGTGTACTTATGGTTGGCGTCGGCATTCGCGAAGGACATCGCGCGCCGAAACTGGCTGAAATGATGACGGAAGACGGCGAAACGCTGGTCAATGTTTGGGTCAAACTGGCACCGGACAATACGATCACCGCCATCGTCCCGCACAGTGAAATGGGGCAGGGTGTCTTCACCTCAATGACACAGATGCTAGCCGATGAAATGGATGCTGACTGGCAGTCTGTGACGTTTGAACAAGCACCGGCGCATGAAGCCTATGCCAATTATCCGCTTGGGCGGGAATTCTTGATGGGCGATACGAAAGTGCCCGGCTTCGTGCAGGATTCGCTGAATGGCGGTTTTTTGCGCATTGCTCAGTCTATGGGTTTGCAGATTACCGGCGGCAGCACCGCGGTGCGGTTCACCGGCATGGGCGGTATGCGGATCGCTGGCGCCGCAGCGCGCGAGATGATTGTCAAAGCCGCAGCCAAGACCTGGGGTGTGCCCGTGCGTGAGCTCCGCACAGCCAACAGCTATGTCCACCACGATGCGAGCGGAAGGTCTGAGCCATATGCCAGTTTTGCCGAGCAGGCAGGCAAGTACTCACCGCCGACACAGCCGACTCTGAAGACACCCGAACAGTATACATTGATGGGCAAATCGCTGCCGCGCTTTGACATCCCGGCCAAGACAGATGGCACCGCTGAATTCGGCATCGATGTCGACCTGCCCGGGATGAAATATGCCGCGATCATGGGACCTCCCGTGCTTGGCGCTGAAACGGTCTCAGTAGATGATACATATGCGGCGGACATGCCGGGCATTATCAAAGTGCTGGATAAAGGAAGCTTCGTCGCGATCGTGGCGGATGGCTATTGGCAAGCAGAGATTGCCCTTCGCCAACTTGATGTCACCTGGTCTGAAACCGGGGCGGAAACGCTTAGCCATTCTGATATTTTTGATCAACTTCGCGCGGCCATGGCGGAGACTGACGACAAGGGTAGGGAAGACGTCGCGATCGGCAATGTCCGCAAGGCGACTGAATCCGCGGCGCGAACGTATGAAGCGGAATATTCGGTTCCGTTCCTGGCACATGCGGCGATGGAGCCGTTAAACGCCACAGCTTGGGTGCGCGATGGCAAAGTCGATCTCTGGTCAGGCTTGCAGAATCCATTGGCTGTTCGCGACGAGATTGCCGGTGCAACCGGCGCCAAGAAGCATGATGTCACCGTGCACAATTTGCTACTCGGCGGCGGCTTTGGCCGTCGTTCAAATCCCGATTATCCTTTAATGGCGATTGAAATCGCGACAGAGTTTGATCATCCAGTCAAGATGATCTGGTCGCGCGAGCAGGACACCCAACAGGACTGGTATCGCCCCGCTTCGGTAAGCCGGTTCCGTGCTGGCCTGGATGAAGACGGCATGCCGGTCTCGTGGGATAATCTGTTCACGCAGAAGCATGACCCGCCGGAAGCGTCGCACATTCCCTACAAGATCGACAATCAGTTGATCCATTATACGCATGTCGATCACCATGTCCGGTTCGGACCATGGCGCTCGGTCGATCACACGCAGCATGGCTTTTTCATTGAGAGCTTTATTGACGAGCTCGCTGACCAGGCTGGCATGGATGGGTATGCGTATCGTCGCAAATTATTGCAACATTCGCCGCGTTATCTCGCCGTTCTGGATGCAGCCGCCGAGGCAGCGAACTGGGGCCGTGCTGTTCCGGAAGGCCGCGGGCTGGGCATTGCACTGGTCGATTCCTTCGGCACGGTTGTGGCGCAAGTGGTCGAAGTCGATGTTACCGGTCCAGAGCCGAAAGTGGTTCATGTCTGGTGCGCCGCCGATCCCGGATTTGCCATGAACCCGGATGGCTTTGTCGCACAGATTGAAAGCGGCATCATTTATGGACTTACCGCCGCAC
>JBCCDZ010000168.1:0-7183 GCA_039030525.1 Pseudomonadota bacterium
ATTGCGGGAGGGCAAATAGTGCGCCCGCCCCCACTCTCATTCGCTCATCCCCGCGTAGGCGGGGACCTCTCGCAGATCAAGTCGGGACTCGTTGCACGAGAGTCCCGCCTGCGCGGGAATGAGCGATTCCAACTTTTGAAGATGCCGAGATACTAGGAGAACACCCATGGCCCTCAAAATCAGACTCGCCCGTGGCGGGTCCAAAAAACGTCCTTTCTATAGCGTTGTCGTTGCTGATAGCCGTATGCCGCGTGACGGCCGCTTCATTGAGAAGATCGGCACATATGATCCGCGCCAACCAAAAGACAGCGAAAGCCGCGTCCAGATCGATGGCCAGAAAGCCGCTGACTGGATCAAGAAAGGCGCCAAGCCAACCGATCGCGTCGCGCGTTTCCTGAACAAGATCACGCTCGAAGGCGAAAAAGCACCGGTCTATGGCTGGACCGCGAGCAATAACCCACAAAAAGGTGAGCCAGGCGCCAAAGCCAAAGAGCGTATAGAAGAAAAAGTCGAAAAAGAAGCCGCCCGCAAGGAAGCTGAAAAAGAAGCCAAAGCAGCTGCTAAGGCCGAAAAAGAAGCTGCGAAAGAAGCTGCCAAAGCCGCAACTGAAGCGCCTGCTGAAGAAGCTCCGGCTGAAGAAGCGACTGCCGAAGAAGCCCCGGCTGAAGAGGCTGCTGCGGAAGAAGAGAAGTCTGAATAGGCTTTTCTGTCTCTGCCGAGAATTGAACAACCCCAGGCCATTTGGTCTGGGGTTTTTTATGCTAGTTGATGTATCCGGTAAATCGCGACTCAAAACGCTAGGAGCCCAACTTGAACTTGAAGCTCGCACGCAGCATCAATCTTTGGCTTTCGGGCAGTGGGGCTCTGATTTTCCTGGCGGCGTTCTTATACATCACGTTCGCGCCCAAAGACTTTGATCGACGCGCGCAGGCCTTCGCCGTCTCGCAAGTTGAGCAGAGCGTTGACGAGCGTCTTTCGAGCCTGGCGAATTCTGACACAGCCAATCGCGTTTCAGACCTCGCCGGACGCGTGTCTGGGCGCTTGCAATCCAAAATAGACGAGGCCCGAGGACAACTGGACGCCGGAATGGATGTCTTCATTGCGGATGTTCTGGCAGCAGCTTGCAAACTCGACTGCGAACGGCGCGATCAAGCCGCAGCCTCGGTTCGTCGTTTCTATGAGTCTTCTATCTTACGCCACAGCATGGCGCTCGAACGGATCCAGACCTTTATCGAGGGTCAGTTTGACGATGTCATGGACGAGCTAAGAGCGGATTTAAAAATCTTCGCCGGGAGCAGCGGTCTCGCACTCGGATTCGCGTTTCTTTTGGCTCTGTTTAGAGGGCCAGCGGCAGCGCATTTATTGCCAATCTCCGTCACGCTCTCCGCAGCCACACTCCTCATGGTCGCCTGGTATGCGTTGGGACAGGATTGGGTCACGACCATTCTATATAGCGATTACTGGGGATGGTCTTACGCCGTGATTCTCGCGGTGCTCTCCGCTTTGATGTTGGACATCGCGGCGAATAGAGCGCGAATATGCAGCTTCTTGATCAACTCGATTGGAAAAATACTTGGAGGCGGACTTGATGTTTCGCCTTGTTAGAACCCAACCGCCCTTCACCGACGCGCCTGCAGGAGATTGCCGTGAACCTTAAGTCGTTTGCCATCTTGGCCATGGCCATAATCGGCGCTTGTTCTGCACCGCCAGCAGACATCGCCGAGTCGCCAAAACAGATCGCGCTGACTTATGATGACGCGCCACTCGGCGATGGTCCGCGTTATAGCGGCGAGGCGCGCACAGACGCGCTTATCGCTCAGCTTGCAGAGGCTGAGTCCGGCCCTGTCGCGATCTTCGTCACGACCAAAGGGTTTGAATTGGATCAAGGCGTTGCCCGCATCCATGCCTATGCTGAGGCAGGCCATTATATCGCCAATCACAGCGATCAGCACATGTGGGGCAGCCGGACCGCGACCGACGCTTATATCGCGGACATTGCGCAGGCTGAAACCAAACTGGCGCAGTTCGACAATCGCCGACCCTGGTTCCGCTTCCCTTTCCTGGATGAAGGTGGCCAAGGTGAAGCCAATAAGACCGGCGAAAAACGAGACGCCTATCGCGCAGCGCTAGCCGAACAGGGTCTGATCAGCGGCTATGTCACGGTCGATACATATGACTGGCACCTCGACCGGTTGTGGAGCCAGGCGGTGAAAGACGGCCGCGCGGTCGATATGGAGGCCTTGTCATCGGTCTATGTCGATATGGTTGTGGATGCGGCGAACCATTATGATGCGCTGGGCCAGCGCGTACTCGATCGCCAGCCGGTCCAGGTCCTGTTGCTGCATGAAAATGATCTTGCGGCGAGTTTCACCGCTGACATGATCGAAGCCTTGCGCGCTGATGGCTGGGAGATTGTCGATCCTGATCTGGCTTTTGCAGATCCGATTATTGATCAAATCCCTGAAACCCTCTTCTCGGGTGGAGGTCGCATTTCCGCCTTGGCCATGGATTCGGGCATACGCGATTGGGCAACACTGGGTCATTGGGGGGTGAGCGAGCTCGAGATCGACAAGCGCGCCTACGCAAGCGGTGCATTTGAGCGCCCCGAAACGCTAGAGGATCAGTGAGTGTCCTCGAGAAACTCAGCAAAGGCATCAATCGCCTGCAAGTCTGAGCGCAAGCGCTCTTGTTCTGCTGGCGAGACCAGATTGTTCAAGATGGGCTGGGTCAGGATCAGGTGCCGCACCACCTTTGTGGCCACAGGCATGCCCCTCATCAGGGTTTGCGCGCTGACAAACCAGGTCACGCCGCGCGGATGCATGAACGCATTACGCGCGTCCACCAGACGATCAAAACTGTGCCGGGCCGCGGCGCCAAATGGTAGTGTGAACGGGGCGGGCAAGCGGTCCTTAGACGCCGCGCGCAGCAGCAATTCTGTGCCACCCGCTTGCGCTGGAATAGAATCGCCCGCCGCGCGCAAGGCAATCACTGCGGCTTGCTGCGCCATCAATACGCCGCCCGTGACCACCCAGGGGTCATACGCCTCTTCGGTCACGCATAGACCAAAGCGAGACATGGTGACGCCAACGGTATCGAGCAGCTGCGCTTCCGGCGTCATTCTGTGCCTGTGATGGTCGGTTCAGGCTGTTTGCGAAAATCCCAGCCGGTCTCTGCCGCAATATAAGTGAACGCCGCGTAGACAGCGACATTCTGGCGAAACTCTTCCGGCTTGATCTTGTCGAATGTGTCGTCCGGCGTGTGGTGATAGTCGAAATAATCCATCCCGTTCTGGCCCGGCGTGACCACAGGCACACCGGCGCGGGCAAGGATACCAATGTCCGGGCCGCCAAAGGCGCGATTGTCATCGGGCGTCACGCCGAGCGGCATCAGCATGGTCTGCAGCGTCCGCGCATACGGCAAGGCGGCCTCGCCAAACCGGGTCTGGAAGCGCCAGATAGGACCAGCCCCGAAATCGCTTTCGGAGGCCAGCACATGCTTGTCGAGATTGTCGCCATGTTCGCGGGCATAGGCCGTCGCGCCGAACAGGCCGACTTCCTCGGCGCCATAAAGCACCACGCGGATGGTGCGACGCGGACGTTCGGGCAAGTCCGCGATTAGCATTGCAGCGCCAACCACGATCCCGCAGCCCGCGCCATCATCCAATGCGCCGGTGCCAAGGTCCCAACTGTCGAGATGACAGCCAATCAGCACGATCTCGTCCGCCAGATCAGTGCCGGTCAGTTCTGCGATGACATTACCAGATGGCGCATTGGTTTTGATCTCGGTCTGGATATCCACCGAAACCGTGACCGGCCCGCGCTTTAGAAGACGGGTTAGCTGATCCGCATCTGGTCCGGAGATTGCCGCCACAGGACCCGCTCCTTCAGCGCCATCCCGCGCCATGATGCCTGTATGCGGCATCCGATGTGGCTGCGTGCCCACCGATCGGATTAGGCATGCCAGCGCCCCCTTGTCCGATGCGGCCAGCGCACATTGACTGCGCTTGCGCACTGCCATTCCATAGCCGGAGCCGTCCATGGTTTTGATCATCGTCTCGTCGATAAAGACAATCCGGCCATCAACTTGCGAAACCGCCGCCGCTTGCAGCTGCTCCAGGCTCTCAAACCGCACCACTTGGCCGGTGACCCCACCTTCTGGCGTGGCCGCGGACCCACCCAGCGCCGTCGCGACCAAAGGCTGCGGGCTGGGGGAAATGACAGCAACAGATTCATGTTTGCGCGACCAGAAAGGAATTTCGAACGGTTCGGTGCGGACCGCGTCAAAGCCAAGTTCTGTGAGTTCTGCAACCGACCAATCGCGCGCCCGGGCTTCGGAGTCCGAGCCGGCAAGGCGTTGGCCGACTTCGGTGGTCAGGTCCTCGACAAAGGCGAGACCCACCTCATCCGTCATGGCGCGATCGATCAGCGCTTTTGCAGTGGCTTCGATCTGTGGATCGAGATCAGCGGCGGTCTGCGCCGAAGCCGGTAGTATAGATAATCCGCCGGCCAGCGCCGCAGCAAGTATGCGCGTGAACATAGTTAATCTCTCCCGTGATTATCAGGAGAGATTAATTGGATTTGCAACAGCGTCCAGGGTTAATGGCGCCTCTGATGTACGATACGTTCACCCAGCAAAGGCTTCGATGGACTGCCGCGCGGCGGCAATCTTCTCGTCGCCAGTCGACATCAATTGATCTGCGGCCACGAAAGATACGTCGTGAATGCCGAGAAAGCCCAGAACATGCTTCACATAAGGTGTCGCAAAGTCGATTTCCGAGCCGGACGGCGTGCCGCCGGACGCGATGACGACATAAGCTTTCTTACCTTCGAGCAAGCCAACCGGACCGTTTTCCGTATATTTGAACGTCTTGCGGGCGCGAGCTACCAGATCGATCCAGGCCTTGAATGCCGCTGGAACACCGAAATTGTAGATCGGAACGCCAAGGACCAATGTATCGGCGGCCTCCAGCTCAGCGATCAATTGATCAGATAGGGCCAAAATCTCTGTTTGCTCGACCGTACGGGCCTCGTCTGGCGTAAAATTCGCGCCAACCCAGGCTTCAGTGAGCAAGGGCAGAGGCTCGGTGCCAATGTCGCGGGTCACAATCTGCGTATCATTAGATGAAATCGTGTCGACGACCACCTGGCTCAGCGAGCGTGAGATTGAGCCGTCCGCACGCGCGGATGCATTGATATGTAAAATATTGCGGGCCAAAAACGCCTCCTTGATTTGCAACGCAAACAAGATGGGTTTTTGGCCCGCAACCGGACAGAGCTCAATATCGGCATTCTATTATGCCGTTTTTGTATAATTAAGGGGCGCTGGGCGCACCTTGGTTGATGAGGGTCACCAATTGCGCGATGCCCTCGGTCGGAGGACGCGTTTTATAGCCCTCTTCTTTTTGCACGCCCGCAACTTCGCCATCCGCTTTGATATAGATGATGGCAGGATGCGGAACGCCTTCAAACCGGCTACCCGCCGGCATCTCTTCATTGCGCAGACCGTAAGCGTCGATCATCGCAGAATCTGTATCAGACAGGAATGTGTATGACAGCGCTTTGTCTTCACTAAAACCGGCCAGGATTTCTGGCGCATCATAAGTGATCAGGTTCAGCGACCAGCCTTGCGCGTCCAGGTCGGCTTGGATGGTTTCCAGCTCCAGCGCCTGTGCTTTGCAATAGGGACACCAGTCGAGCGAGCGGCTGAACACGACCACAGCGCCATTCTCACCCGAAATATCAGCGAACGTGACCGCTTCGCCAGCCGAGGTCACCGCGCTAAACTCAGGCGCCTGAGTACCCGCCTCAACACAAACCATAGCAGACGTGCCATCGCCGTGGTCATCAGCGAAAGCAGAAACCGCCGTCATGACCAGAACAGAAGCTGCGAAAACAGAGCGTAGCATGAAACAACCCTTCTTTTGATCCATTTGATGGCGGACATAACCGACACACCCACGCCTGAATAGAGGGCTCACGCCCCTGTGAAGACAGTTTGAACACAGCAGGGGCCCGATTTTCCAGCTGGATTTAACTCAAATCTCAGGAGTTTCTGGAACGATGGCCAAATGAGCCGCTCATTTTCTCTCTATCTCGATGTTTTACGGCTCCTGGGCGCCGTCATGGTTGTCCTTGCGCATTGGGCGTTTCCGCGATTTACCGGACCAGATCACATGTGGGCCCGACAGCACGATTTGGGCGGCGACGGTGTGGTGATATTCTTCGTCCTGTCCGGCTTACTCATTTCCTACACCGCGGAGAAACGCGCATCCGAAGGCCCGTCCCTGTTTGCGGCCGACCGCATGTCCAGGCTTTGGAGCGTCGCACTGCCAGCGCTTGCGCTCTGCTATATCCTTGATCTGTTCGGTCAGGCAGCAGGACCAGAGACTTATGCGATTGTCGGATATCAAGGCGGCATCTCCTGGCAAAGCCTACTGACGGGCATCACATTCACGAATGAAATCTGGTTTTTCAGCTTTCAGCCAGGCTCCAATGGGCCGTACTGGTCGCTCGGTTATGAGGCCTGGTATTACGCGATTTTTGCCGGTTTTTTCTTTGCTCCCAAACGTTGGAAATGGTGGCTCGCAGGGGCTCTGGCTTTAGCTGCCGGACCCAAAATATGGCTACTCGCGCCGAGCTGGTTATTCGGTGTCGCGGTTTGGCGCTTGATACGATCTGGGCGCTTGAACACCCTTTCGCGTCAAACAGGCTGGATCCTGACCCTGGCGCCGCTTGGCCTTTATGTCTTCCTGCACGCACAATCCCTGCATTGGGTAATGCGTGCACAGACCGAGGCCCTGATCGGCGAAGCTGGCATGGCGATGATCGGGCCATCGGACACTTTTGCTTGGGCGGCGATCCTTGGGATCCTCACCTCGCTGCATATTATTGGCGTCTCGATGTTGATGAAAAATGCGGACGATTCCGATACGTCGGTCCCATTTGAAAATGGCATTCGGTGGTTGGCTGGGGGTTCGTTCGCGCTCTACCTGATCCACTTTCCAGTCATGCACGTTCTCACCGTCTATTTGCCAGGCGGTGTCGACGAAGCATGGCGGCAAGCGATTTTACTCGTCGGGCCTTGTCTCGCTGCTTATCTATTTGCGGAAGTGACCGAACGACGCCGCCCAGCGCTGCGCAAATGGCTGCGCGACATCGCCCTAAACGCAAACCGCCGCCACAAG
>JBCCDZ010000169.1:0-7181 GCA_039030525.1 Pseudomonadota bacterium
CAAGGATTTTCCAGCGCAGGTCCTCGACCCGGCCCTCGCCGAGCGCGTTTACGGCGGCGATCTCGAAACTACCTTCTTCGCCATCCCCGAGACGGTCGTCGAAACTCGGTTTGACACCGAGATACAAGTCTCGTGGGCGATACGGAATTCGAACACTTTCGTTGACCGCCCGGCCACCTGGCTCAAGCACGCTAACCACCGTATTCAAGCGCAGCGGTATTTCGGCATTGCGCCCACGATCGCCCGGCACGACCCGGACCAGGGTCTGACCGGCGCCATCTGTGGTGCGATCTGGCAGATCGATGATCTGCTCGCGGAAACTGCCATCGTGCCGGCCCCAATTGAAACCGTCATAGCCAAACGGGTTCGGATCCACCTCAACCCGCGCTTGTGATTGGACCGTTAGAGCAGCCCCAGGCGCGCCATACAGGAAGCGCGCAGAGACATCGATATCCCGTGCATCATCGCCTGGCACAAACGGTGCGTCTTCGACCTCAAGCTCGACCGCGATCCGTTGCGGTACGAAATCTTCCACAGAATAGGAAACAGAACCGGCCTGTCCAAGTCCATCAATTTCCAAGGCGCTGCGCCAGACGCCACGGGCGGCCCCGAGCGGTAATTCTATATCGCGCTGCAGCGATCCAGCTTCGCCGACCGCGAAACGGACGCGGAACGCCTCCATTCCATTTGGGCGATAAGTTATGAGCGTACCATTGCGATCCGTGATGGCACGACCTGCACGATCGCGCATCATCGCTGTGATATGGACCGTTTCACCGGGCCGATAGATTCCGCGTTCTGTGTACAGGTAAGCGTCAACATCACCTGGCGTGATACGCCCGCCAGTGTTCAGCTCTGACAGATCAACCGGGGCCCGGCTGAGATCAAGTACGGCCGTGTCGCCTTTCAGACCGGACGCGAGAATCAGCTTCGGTGTCAGTGTGCCGGTTCCAGCCAGCAATTCCGGATTGAAGGATACCCGACCATCGACGCCCGTGGCGGCTTCGCCAAGCACTTCATTGTTACGGGCGATGAGCTGCACCTGCGCATTCGGCATGACGCGACCGTCCTGCAAGGAGCGCAAAGTGACATCGAGGCCCGACTCGCTGCGATAGGCTGTCAGGGCGAGATCCGTCAGCATCACCCATCGCTTGGCAGAGGCAGGCGGGCCCTCATAGCGATCCAATTCGATCGCATCCGACAACTCAATGTAATACGCGCCTGGCTCCAGTGTTTCGATCACATCCGGCAATGGGAAAACCGTTGTGACGGGCGCGTTCTTGACGTTGGCAACGTCCATGGTTCCGGACCAGACCTCAGATGCGAGGTCGCTCGGGTTTTCGTTGCCATAAACGTAAGAGTATCGCCCTTGCTGGCTCTCCACACCTTGTGTGATCGATTTGAACGCCAAGGCACGGTCATTCACGCGGGAGACCTTGACCGTCACGCGGTCGACATTGACGGTTTCGATGGCCAGACCATCAGCATCTTCGCGCGGTAAGATCACGCCTGATCCGCTGAACCCAACATAAGGCGGGCGGTCTTCGAAACTGATCTGAACTTCCTCTTCGCGACCGAGCTCAACCCCATCCTCATCCGGCAACCCTTCGGTGAGGGTCAGTGTGTACGAAGCGGCAAAACTCAGGCCACTCAAGCATAACTGCTCGCCATTCACGCTATAGGCAACGTCAACATCGCCATCCATTGGGGCGTAAATCGAGTAATCCAGGTCAGGATCAAGCGACTCAGAGAAAACCAGGCAGGCTTTCGGCAAACTGTCGCTCGTATCCGGAGCATAGCGAATATAAGAGAACCGGTTCTCGCCTTCGCGCTGAGCCAGTCTCTGGCGCTCGCGCTCACGACGATCGGCTGCCACTTGAGCAGAGCGCGAGCGTTCTACGACCTGCCCTTCCGCCTCTTCCGGCGGCGGCGGCGCATCATCAGAGGTGCTATTCCCGCCTCCGCATGCCGCCAGTGCAAATGCCATTGCCCCGAGCAGTATGCTGCGAACCCCTGATGTCCGACCTTTCATGATCGTGTCCCTTTCTCGCTGTTAACTCTATCCTTTACACGGCTTCGGCTTGCCGCCAACAGGGCGGAATAAAGACTTTTTCGCCATGATTGATGGTAGAGGGATAGCAATTGCAGCAAGTCGACGTGTTGATATTGGGCGCTGGTGCCGCTGGATTGTTCTGCGGCGCCCGTGCGGCGCAGCGGAGCCGTTCCGTTCGCGTGCTTGATCACGCCAAAAAACCGGCAGAGAAGATTCGCATCTCTGGCGGCGGTCGCTGCAATTTCACCAATCTGGAAACAGATCCCAATCGATTCCTGTCAAGCAATCCGCATTTCGCCAAATCGGCACTGGCCCGTTATACGCCATGGGACTTTTGCAGCCTGATGGCGGAGCACGACCTGACCTGGCATGAAAAGATGCTCGGACAGCTCTTCTGCGATCAAAAAAGCACCGCCGTGATAGAGATGCTGCTGACAGAACTGGATCGTGCTGGCGGGAGCTTAGCTCTGAATACAGTCATCGATTCTGTAGAAACGGACGCCGAAGGCTTTGTCGCGCAGACCTCTGAAGGTCCCATCCGCGCTGCGAGTCTGATTGTCGCCACGGGCGGTTTGTCGATCCCGAAAATGGGCGCAACCGCGTTTGCTTATGATCTCGCCAAACAGTTTGGTCACGACATTGTTCCGCCGCGACCAGCGCTGGTGCCAATGACATTTACCGACGAGCATCGAGACGCTTTTTCGGACCTGTCCGGGGTTTCAGTGGCGGTTGAAGCGCGCGCTCAAGCCGGCCCCAGTTTTGTTGAAAACCTGCTCTTTACGCATCGCGGCCTGTCTGGACCGTCGGTTTTACAAATCTCATCCTACTGGCATCCCGGAGAGGCGATTGCGTTTGATCTCTTACCCGGGGCAGGTGCGCTGGAGCTCTTAAAGGCTGCCAAAGCAAACAGTCCAAAACAGACTTTGGGACAGTTGCTGGCCGAACACGTCCCTGCCCGGTTTGCTGACTATTTCTGCAATCAGCTTGGCGGCGCGCAGAAGACCCGCCTGGCGGAGCTGTCAAATCAGCGCCTCAACGAGATCGCGCAACGCCTGAATGCGTGGACGCTGAAACCTGCTGGCACTGAAGGCTGGCGAACCGCAGAGGTCACGGCTGGCGGTGTCGCCACAGACGCCCTATCTTCCCGCACAATGGAAAGTCAAATTCAACCCGGCCTGTTCTTCATAGGCGAATGCGTCGACGTGACCGGTTGGCTCGGCGGCTACAATTTCCAATGGGCCTGGGCCAGTGCAGCCGCCGCGGCGGAGACTGCATGAGGTGGCTTTGGATCCTGTTCGGCTTCGTCTTCCTGGCCATCGGGGCGATTGGCCTGGTGCTGCCACTCTGGCCGACAACGATTTTCTGGATTGCCGCGGTGTTCTGCCTAGCGGAGTCGCATCCGAAGATTCGCGACTGGATTTATGCCCGCCCCGGCATCGGCACAATTGTTCGGGATTTTGTCGAGCGCGGCGAGATATCGCGCAAAGGCAAGTATGCTGCGATTGGAGGCATGGTGCTGGCCTGCTTGCTGAGCGGCTGGTTCCTGCGCGCATCTTGGATCGGGTTGAGCGTTTTGGTCGGATCAATCGCAATCGGCATCCTGTTCGTAGCGACGCGGCGAGAGCCTGAACGCGAATAGTGATGATCGCGCCTCGCGCAGCACTTGCGGCCCGATATGCGGCAGTATTCGCGAGATAACCAGCATGACGAATCCGCAAAAGAGCGACGGGTATTATGACGTGCAAATCACGTGGCCCAATCGGTGGCTTGAAGAAACAATTCTTGGCAAAGACCCGGCGCAATAATCCGCAATTGCGGGCGCCGCACCATTCATTGCAGCGATCTTGGTAAATGAGGTCCATCCATTTTGCCCAGCTAGGTTCGGAACCGGGTGAGATTTCTGTGCGAACACGCCTTTTGCGTTATCAATCCGGGGCGGTCTGCATGAAAACCTTCACGAGTCTCTTCGTCGCTGCAACAGCACTATCACTGGTATCTGCTTGTGGTGGCGGTGGCGGCTCCGATGGTGAGGTGGCTCCAGCCGCCGCGGGCACCAGCACGCCGCCCTCAACACCGCCCGCTTCGCCTCCGCCACCACCTCCCCCGCCACCGGTCAGCAGTTCCGTCACGGGTGACGTCGCCAAAGCGACCAGCGGCGGCTTGCCCGGAAACTTTCGCAACGCAGCGGAACGCAAATCATTCCCGCACTATCTCGGCTCGCTGAAAGACCTGACAGGGCGCCACCCGAAACAATTGCCGATGCGGACTTATTTTGCGTCTTGCGATATCGATACAGATCGGCCGCGCATGTTCGTCTCGATGACGTTGGAAGACCAGAGCCAGACCGCCAATTCTGACATTCCGACCATTGGGTCCGTGTTTGAGACGATTTACGATCCAGCGACGAAATCGCTGCGCCGCACCAGCAATGAAACCACGCTCGATCTGTGTCAGGAAACGCATGGTATCACAGCCAGCAGTGATTGTTCGCGCGTCGCAGTGTTGTGCAACACGGATTTTGAAGCGCCGGTTTCAGAGTCTGAGTATTTCACGCGCGACCTGGTCGCAGAAAGCAGCCTCGGCACGATCGATCAGCCGAACAATCAGAGCGAGATCAACAACAATAGCAACATCGCCGCCGCCGACCGGCAGGATCGCTATCTTTATAATGGCGAGATGTGGCTACTCGAGTGGGATGGTGTGACCCTGACCAGCCAACCGGATCGATATGTCATTCACAAAGCT
The DNA here is from genome assembly GCA_039030525.1 of Pseudomonadota bacterium. Classification (GTDB taxonomy): domain Bacteria; phylum Pseudomonadota; class Alphaproteobacteria; order Caulobacterales; family Hyphomonadaceae; genus Henriciella. Next base: position 4,799 of record JBCCDZ010000169.1, read on the forward strand.
GTCGGCGGCCAGCAATTGGCGGCCACGACGCTGGCCTATTCAGAAGCACAGGACGTTTACGGCGCAGCCTTTACCTCAAACTCGTTCGACAATGGCGGTGGACGTCACAAGAGTGGCGCGCTGATGGTCATCGATCGCGATGGCTGGCAGCTTAACCCGGATCATCCGGATACAGGGCGCGAGCGCGGTTGGCGCTGGGGCTGCGCGGGCGGGCATGTTTTACATATGCGGGCCTTCTTCAATCCATTTGTCGGACATTTCGGGGCCTTGTGCACGTCTGACGGATCGAAATACTGGATGGGCAGCTCGCAAGGCGCGATTGCGCCAAAAATGGAAACCTCGTCTTCGATCTTTGAAGGCTATGAGGGCTATATCGTCGCCTCTCACAGTGTCGGCGTGACCAATGGCGGCGCCCATAATCTGATCCCAGTCGATGATGCGCATTCGCTCGTGACCCTCGTCGGAACAGATCTTGTGCCAGACGATGATCCCGATTTCGTTGCCTTTGTCACTGAGGCAGAGCAAGCCGCGATTGATCGCGATCAGCCAGAGCGTGGCATTGCTGCCTGCGACTGGTGGTGGGACGATAATTGCTACCAGGCCTTCCTGGAGGAATGGTATTACGACAATGGTCGGACGCGATATCAGACCTTCCGCGGTGGGTTCTGGAATGGTGATCTCACGTCACGGGAACTGACCAAGATCGGCCTGCTTCGCGTCAACACGGATGGTCGGACAGTCTTGAATGGCGCAGAGCAGCACGTGCAATGGCTGGTCGAAGATGATGATTGCATGCTGGGCGCACCGCAACTCACAGATTTGCAAAATGGCCGCTACTTGCTCGGCTGGGCGAAGTTCCAGTGTCTCAGCGATGGTCACGCGCTAAGCCGCCTTTCCGGTCGACATACACTCCACCCGAAAGAATATTGGGTGATGGAGATTGATCAGGACGGCAATCGCATGACGCAACCGCAGCGCCTCGAGCAAACCGGCTGGGGCAGTATGGATGAGATGGTCTTCCTCGGCGATAACAAAGTCGGCTGGGCCTATATCCCCAATCCCGAAATCGGCACGGATGGCAGCTTCACCGATCCATATCAGAATGATTGGGAATTCATGGTCTATGAATCGCCGCTGGATTAATAACTTTTTGGCAGGCCCAGAACGCGCTCGGCAATAAAGTTCAGGATCATTTCGCGGCTCACCGGCGCAATTCGCGCCAGCATAGCTTCGCGCATATAGCGTTCGACATGATATTCGCGCGCATAGCCCATGCCGCCATGCGTCAGCACAGCCGTCTCACACGCTTTAAAGCCTGCTTCTGTACCGAGATATTTGGCGGCATTCGCCTCCGCGCCGCATTCCTGGCCTGCATCGAACAAGGCGGCGGCTTTGTAAGCCAGCAGTTCGGCGGCGCTGAGCTCAGCCCAAGCTTTCGCGAGCGGATGCGCAATGCCCTGGTTTTGTCCGATCGGCCGACCGAAGACGACCCGCTCATTGGCATAAGTGGTGGCTTTTTCCAGCGCCGCGAATCCGAGGCCAACACTTTCGACTGCAAACAGGACGCGTTCCGGGTTGAGCCCCTGAATGAGATATTTGAACCCGGCGCCCTCCTCGCCGATCAAATGCTCTTTCGGCACTTCAAGCCCATCAATGAAGAGCGTGTTGCACTCGACCGCCTTGCGGCCCATTTTCGGGATGGGATTGGCTTCAATCTTACCGCGATCAAGATCGGTATAGAACAGGGACAGGCCAAGATAAGGTTTCGCGCACTGATCTTTCGGTGTCGTCCGCGCGATGATCAGGATCTTGTCGGCGCGCTGGGCACCCGTGGTCCAGATCTTCCGGCCGTTGATCGTATAACCAGAATTGGTCCGCTCGGCCTTGGTTTCCAAAGACGAGGTATCGAGGCCGGAATTCGGCTCGGTCACGGCAAAGCACATTTTCTCCTGACCAGAAATGATCTTTGGCAGGTTTTCCTGTTTTTGCTCATTATTACCGAACTTCTCGAGCGGCTTTGGCCCGAAAATATTCAAATGGACGGCCGAGGCGCCGGAAAAACCGGCGCCCGAACGTGTGACGGTCTGCATCATCAAGGCCGCTTCGGTGAGCCCGAGACCAGCGCCGCCATATTCTTCAGGAAACGCAATGCCGAGCCATCCGCCTTCCGCCATGGCGTCACAAAACGCTTCTGGCCAATCGCCCGTCTCGTCTGTTTTGGCCCAGTATTCATCATCAAACTGCGCGACGGTCCGCGCGACGCCATCCTGAATGGCGAGTTGATCTTCGCTGAGTGGCCCAATCGTATGCATGCAAAATCTCCTGTCGCGGAAGATTTATGCTGCAATGATTGGCGCGTCCACTCTGACGAGGCGTCACACCG
>JBCCDZ010000170.1:0-7171 GCA_039030525.1 Pseudomonadota bacterium
CACGCCGAAAGCGGTCATGGCCGAGCTTAAGAAACAGGCCCTTGAAGGCGATGATGAAGCCTTGCGTGCCGCGCTTAAGAACGCTCTGACGTCCGCCTACAATCAGCGTAACCTATCAAGAAAGATCAGCATTGAGCACGATTTCGGTCGCGTGTTTGGCAAACGCACCGTTTATGAGACCACGGTTCAACGAAAGATCCTGAACGACGCGCAGCAGAAAACCATTCTCGATGCGCGCGATTATGTCGATTACATTCCTGCGGCCAGTCAGACCTTTATTCAGGCGCAGACCATCATTGATGCTATCCCGACGAATGAAATTCTGCAAAATGTCAGGGACCAAATCGATGACGGTTTCGATGCGGTGCCAAGCATTGGCGGCGTCGGCTATATTGCCGAGGCCGGATCATATCGTGGTTTCTTGACCATTGGCGGCGCTGATTATGATGTTGGATTCAATGTCCTTGATCCCGTTGCGTTGACCAAAGGCGTCGCGGAACTGATTGTGATCCACTTGGCGGGCGAGTCATAAAGCGGCTTAAGCGCGTTGATATGTCGTGAGGACATCGCCTTGAATGCTTTGTGCTGCCGTGGCGCGCCAGCGCGGCGCTTCAGACATTTCAGAAAGCCCGAGGGCTGCGACGGCAGGCAAGCCATCTCCGCCGATCAGAATAGGCGCGCGAAACCACTCAATCGTGTCGACAAGACCGGCTAGAATGAAACTCGCCGCCAACTGGCCGCCGCCTTCGAGGAAGATCTTGTTCAGCCCTTCCACCGCGCAACGATCCAACAGACGTTGCGGTGAAACTTTGCAATCCGAGCCTGGCACAGTCCAAATTTGCGGCGCGTCACTCATCGCGTCTGCCGGATAACCTTTTGCTTCCACAGCACTGGCTAGTACGACTTTGCCAAGCCCCTGCGAATTGAGAATTCGGGCATGCTGGGGCGTTCGCAGAGTGCTGTCAGCGACGATTCGAACCGGTTGCCGAGCGGGCGGCGGGACGGTACGCGCCGTCAGCAATGGGTCGTCTGCGAGAACCGTTCCAATCCCCACAAGAACTGCATCATGCGCAGCTCGCATTTGATGCACCCGCGCGCGGCTTTCAGAGCTGGTGATCCATTGGCTAACGCCGTTCGACAATGCGATTCGACCGTCCATGCTGGTCGCGATCTTCAGGGTCACATCTGGACGAGACATCTGGGCTCAGTCCTCATCAAACTCTGATTGTTTGATGAATGCCGCAAAATCAGACGGCGCATCGAAATCGCGATAAACGCTGGCGTAACGCACATACCCAACCGGATCGACAACGCGCAGGCTTTCCATAGCGAGCTCGCCAATATCCTGCGAGGCCACCTCAGTCTCTCCACTGCTCTCCAGTTTGCGAGCGATACCGGACACAATTTGATCAATCTGTTCACTGGAAACAGGGCGTTTGCGCAACGCGATACCAATGACGCGCGCCAGCTTTTCGCGTTGAAACGGTACGCGTTTGCCATCGCGTTTTACGACCGTGATCTCGCGCAACTGGACGCGCTCAAATGTGGTAAATCGGGCCCCACAACTATCACAGCCACGACGGCGGCGCACAGCGGTATTATCTTCTGCCGGGCGGCTATCCTTTACCGCCGTATTTTCAGATCCGCAGAAGGGACAGCGCAATCGCTTAGGCTCCTAATCCATTGTAAATCGGGAACTTAGCGGTCATTTTTTCAACTTCTGCGCGAACTTTTATTTCCGTTGCAGCGCTGTCTCCACGGGCGACTGCGTCAACCACTTCGCCAATCCATTTGCCGACCTGAGTGAATTCTTCAACGCCGAAGCCCCGCGTTGTGCCAGCCGGAGATCCAACGCGGATGCCACTCGTGACCATCGGCTTTTCCGGGTCAAACGGAACACCATTTTTGTTGCAAGTGATGTAAGCGCGCTCAAGCGCCTCTTCGGCATCACGGCCGGTAACGCCTTTCGGTCGCAAATCGATCAAGGCGACATGCGTATCGGTGCCGCCAGAGACCAGATCCAGACCGCTATCTTTTGCAGCTTGAGCCATAGCCTTGGCATTCTCGATAACGTCTGCCGCATATTGTTTGAATTCCGGAGTCAGTGCCTCACCGAACGCGACGGCCTTGCCAGAAATGACATGCATGAGCGGGCCACCCTGAATACCAGGAAAGACTGCGGAATTCACTTTCTTGGCAATGTCCGCATCGTTCGTTAGCACCATGCCGCCACGCGGCCCTCGCAAGGTCTTGTGTGTGGTTGTCGTTGCGACGTGACAATGATCAAGCGGATTTGGATGTGCCTTGCCTGCGACAAGACCGGCAAAGTGAGCCATGTCGACCAGGAAGAATGCGCCAACGGCATCTGCAATGGCGCGGAACTTCGCAAAATCGATTTGACGCGGATACGCAGAACCACCGGCAATGATCAGCTTCGGCTTATGCTCTTTGGCCAACGCTTCCACTTGATCAAAATCTATCAAATGATCTTCCGCGCGGACGCCATACTGAATGGCATTAAACCACTTACCGGACTGGTTTGGGCGCGCGCCGTGCGTAAGATGTCCACCTGCATCCAAGCTCATGCCGAGAATGGTGTCACCCGGCAGCAAGAGCGCCTGGAACACCGCCTGGTTGGCCTGCGATCCAGAATTCGGCTGCACGTTGGCGAAGCTGCAATCAAACAGCGCCTTGGCGCGATCGCGTGCCAGATCCTCAACCAGGTCGACATATTCGCAGCCGCCATAATAACGTCGCCCCGGATAGCCTTCAGCATATTTATTGGTCAGCACCGTCCCTTGCGCTTCAAGCACAGCTTGCGAGGCAATATTCTCGGATGCGATCAACTCAATCTGGTGCTGCTGCCGCGTCTGCTCTTTAGCAATCGCGGCAAACACGTCGCTGTCGCGATCGGCAAGTGCCTCAGAAAAGAACGTGGCGGTGTCAAACCGGGAGGGACGGCTGGGATCGGGCATGGCGTGATTCCTAATTCTGGAGACCATTTACGGTGAGTGCGTATCGCCCGCAAGCCGTCAATTTGCGCAACCAATGCCGACACACGTAATACGAAAACTATGAGCTATATTTGCAACCGAACTTGAATTCTTACGCAATTTCATGTTTTACATAGCAACAATCTCGTCTTCAGAACGGGTAAACATATAAATTACAAGAGCTAAATCATGACCAATCACTCGAAAGCAGAGTTGCTCGAGATGACGACGGATATCGTCTCGTCCTTTGTGGCGAACAATCCGGTCCCGGCGGGGGGGCTTCCAGACTTACTCAAGACCGTACACCAAACGGTTCAGTCTCTGGCGTCAGACGATCCTATTGCAGCGCCGCGCCCAGACCCAGCCGTTCCAATTTCCAAGTCGATCACGCCTGATCATATCATTTGCCTGGAAGACGGGCGTAAACTCAAAATGCTGAAACGCTATTTACGGTCGCGCTATGATTTGACCCCGGACGAGTATCGCGCGCGCTGGGGACTTCCCAGCGATTACCCCATGGTCGCACCGAACTACGCCAAGAAGCGATCTGCGTTTGCGAAAGAGATTGGTCTCGGGCGAAAGCGCGCCAGCTGACGAGATAGATCACAAAAAAAAGGCGCGGTCTTATCGACCGCGCCATTTTTCAGATCTCAATACTCAAATTAGGCGGCTTGTTCATCCAGACCAAGCTGTTTCCAAACCGCGAGGATTGCGGTCAACAAATCGTCCATCATCTCTTCAGTGTGCACCGGGCCTGGCGTGAAGCGCAGACGTTCTGTGCCTTTTGGAACCGTCGGATAATTGATCGGCTGAACATAGATGCCGAAATCGAATAAGAGCGTATCAGAAAGCGCTTTGCATTTTTCCGGATCGCCAACCAAAAGCGGGACGATATGCGTTTCGCTCTCGATCAAAGGCAGCCCGGCAGTGCGAAATTTTTCTTTCAGGAGTTCGGCCTGCGCCTGATGGGTCAAGCGCAGCTTGCGCCCCTCATCGGACCGCAATTTGCGAATGCTCGCCAACGCACCTGCTGCCATGACCGGACACGTCGAGGTGGTGAAGATAAAGCCGGACGCTGTCGAACGAATGGCATCAATCATGGTCTCATGCGCAGCGATATAACCGCCCATGACGCCATAGGCCTTGCCCAGTGTTCCTTCGATAATGTCGACGCGGTGCATGACATTATCGCGTTGGGCTACGCCTGCGCCTTCATCGCCATACATCCCGACCGCATGCACTTCGTCGAGATAGGTCAGCGCCTCGTACTCATCTGCGAGATCGCAAATGGCTTCGATCGGGCCAACATCACCGTCCATAGAGTAAACGCTCTCAAATGCGATGACTTTTGGCCGAGCCGGATCATCATTTTCCATAAGCGCGCGAAGATGCTCGACGTCATTGTGCCGGAACACGCGATAGTCAGCATTCGACCGGCGAATGCCTTCGATCATTGAGGCGTGATTGAGCGCGTCCGAATAGATGATGAGATCAGGTAAAATCTTACCCAATGTCGACAAGGTCGCATCATTCGAAACATAGCCCGACGTGAACAGCAGCGCCCCGGATTTGCCGTGCAGGTCTGCGAGCTCTTTTTCGAGATCTACATGATATCTCGTCGTGCCTGAGATATTACGCGTTCCTCCAGACCCGGCACCAAAACTGTCTATCGCTTCGTGCATCGCATTAGTGACATCATCATCCTGGCCCATGCCGAGATAATCATTCGAACACCAAACAATGATTTCGCGTTCGCCATGCTCAAATCGCGCGGTCGCTTTCGGAAACTCACCTTTGTGTCTGTGGAGGTCTACAAACACACGATACCGTCCCTCACTATGGATGGTATCGAGTGCATTCTCAAAGGCTTTCAAATGTTTCATGGCAACTTCAATCTGTAACCGTTCGACCGCGATTTAAGGGCTATCCCTCAGTTTTGAAACGGTATGAATGGACGCACTAGTGTAAAAACCTATACGGGATAACCCGTATAGAGGATTTCTCTAGGCGTCATAGCCTGGGCTTTCACGGCCTAGTTTGCGCAGCAGACCGGGCCAGGCGAGCATATTGGCAAGCGTTTTCGTGCCCTCCGGATTGGACTGACTTTTGACAACGTCCTGAACTTCTTGCGGCGGAATGACCATGTTTTCCCGGCCAGCGGTCAAGGCCCGCACTTGCATCGAACAGGCGCGTTCGAGGAAGAACATGCGCAAGAAACACACAGCCGCAGTACCACCCACTGTCAGCGTGCCGTGATTATAGAGCAGCATATTATTCTTATCGCCCATATCCGCGACGAGACGTTCACGCTCGCCATGATCAAGTGCAACGCCTTCATAATCGTGGAATGCAAGATCATGACGCACAAGCATGCCGGTTTGCGAGAGCGGCAGGAGGCCCTCCTTGTTGCACGATACGGCAACACCATCATTTGTGTGCAGGTGCATCACGACGTGGGCATCGTCTCGGGCGGCATGAATAGCAGAGTGGATGGTGAAGCCAGCAGGATTAATGAAGTAAGGGGTCTCCTGCACGACGTTGCCCTCAAGATCGACCTTCACCAGAGATGATGCCGTGATCTCCTCAAAGAACATGCCGTATGGATTGATAAGGAAGTGATGGTCCGGTCCTGGCACGCGATGCGAGATATGCGTGAAGATCATATCCGTCCAACCATAAAGGGCGGTCAGACGGTACATTGCGGCGAGATCTACCCGCGTTTTCCACTCTTCTTCGCTGACCTGACCCTTCAGGCTGGTAATCTGCATTCCGTCTGCCATCTCGTTTGCTCCCGGCTTGTCGTTTTCACGACAGTACAGGCAAGCTTCCGTTTGGGCAATTCATCCGGGCGCTTGACCCAGCGTTCGATGCCACCGACATAGAGATTCAATGACGACCTGTATTGCATTCAGCGCCTCGAAGCGCCCCGAGGCCCAGGAAGCCCTGCGTCGCCTGACGCAAAAATATGGGCAATTTGACGAAGACAAAGCTGACGTGATTGTCGCCTTAGGCGGTGATGGCGCGATGTTGGATGCGATGCGACGACGGTTTAAAGACCATAAGCCTGTCTACGGCATGAATCGCGGCACGGTTGGATTTCTGATGAATGAGTACGATGAGGACGATCTCATCGCGCGCATCGATCGCGCCGAGCGAGCGACCGTGAGCCCGCTGCGGATGACCGTCACGGACGTACACGATCAGACGCATGATCGCCTGGCCATAAATGAAGTGTCCTTGTTGCGACAGACCGCGCAAACCGCGAAACTGCGCATCATTGTCGATGGCAAAGAGCGACTAGCCGCCCTGTCCTGCGACGGCATTATGGTGGCAACACCGGCAGGATCGACGGCGTATAATTTGTCAGCTCATGGTCCCATTCTGCCGATTGGTGCCAATCTATTGGCATTGACCCCGGTCAGCGCGTTTCGACCGCGGCGCTGGCGCGGCGCCCTGCTCCGGCATGATGCGCGCGTCGACATAGATATTATCGCGCCTGAGCGCCGTCCCGTCGCTGCCGCAGCGGACAATCAGGAAGTCCGCGATGTTACGCGCGTGTCTATTCATGCCGACCGATCGCAGCATTTGACCATGTTGTTTGATCCGGGGCATGCGCTTGATGAACGTATCCTGCGTGAACAGTTTGCGTTCTGATATTAACCAGTTTTCTGTTTTCGTTCAGGCGTTTGTTAAGCCTAGCCTGATACACAGCGAGTATGGTTAAGTCGCTATTCAAAATGTTCAAATCGCCCAAAAAGGGCAGTGAACTCCTCACCGAGCTCGACATTTCGCGCGTCGTTGGGGCATCGGAAGAGGCTGAAAACAGCCCTGAGCAAGACCCTGTTGAGGAAATGGATCGGGAATCGAATATCGAAGTCTGGAAACAGAACGATCTCGATTTACTGCAAATGACGTGGCAGGCGTGTCATGATGATCCGGAGAACGAAGAGTCTGGGACCGCATTCCGCAATGCGTTGCACAACCTGCACGGGGCGTCTGGGGCCTATGGCGGCGGCGCACTGACCCGGCTCACCGGATCATTGCATCAATTGGTGTCTGGCGTTGATGTGCTGCAGCATGAAGCAGCATTGATCAATCTGCATGTCCAAGCCTGCCGCGCGACCAGTTTTGGCGACAGTGCTGATGACATCGCAGACGCGGTTTGCGACGCGCTGGAA
>JBCCDZ010000171.1:0-7150 GCA_039030525.1 Pseudomonadota bacterium
CGGCGCATCCGGGTAAGGCAAAACATCATTGATGCGTGCCGGAATTCTACCCCGGCTACGACGTGAGCGGCCGTGGATTTGTTTGCGTGCGTTCAGGCCTGGGGCCGACCCGTTGTTGAGCTTCGCAGATTCGATTGCACGCACGCTTCGCGAAAATGGTGTTCGGCAAGCATCCGGGTCTATGGCGCAAGAGCTTCGCGCGACGTGGGAGGGCGTTGAACGAGAGGGCGATACCAATTCGATTTCACGAGATGGACTCGCAGAGCTGCGCGTTAAACTCGACGAGATTGCAGACCAGTTGCGCGAGAGAACCAACCGTCCGGACGCGGTCTGTTTGATTTCGCTCGATCAGGCTGAAGAATTGTTCGAGTCGACCCGCGACGATGCGGATATTCTCGCGGATTATATGCGGGCGGCGATTTTGCCGCGAACGGAGATTGATGACAGCGATGATGACGCGCCACTCGGCGGCGGGTGGCGGCTTCTGTTCACGATCCGAACGGATAGTTATGCGGCATTTCAAACGCATCACCGGTTCCGGGAATTGGAAGCCGATGGCATTGATTTGCGACCGCTACCGATCTGGCGGTTCGACAATGCCATTGATGGCCCAGCTGCGCGATATGGCGTCAGCATCGAGGGCAATCTGATCGACCGTTTGGTCTCTGATGCGCCTGGCGAAGATTCGCTGCCACTACTGGCCTTCACCATGCAGCGCCTGTTCTTGCATAGCGACGGCGAAGCAGTGACGCTTGATGATTATGAGATGCTTGGCGGCATTTCGGGTATTTTGGAAGACGCCGCGGAGCGCGGAATGCGTCGTATCTCACCAAATGATGATCGAGTGCTGCCAAATCGCGAGCCGTCGAAACGCGTGCTCGAGGAAACGCGAGAATTGTTCATTCCAAACCTGGTGAGCTTGAACTCGGAAGGCAAGCCGGTTCGCCACATTGCGGATATGCGGTCTTTCGATGATGCCGGACAGGAAGCAATTCTGGCCTTTCTGGATTGGCGATTGCTTGTCCGTCGAACGCGGATGTCGGCGGACAGCGATGACAATATCGAGACGATTGAGGTGGCGCATGAAGCCATATTCCGCGAATGGTCGAGATTGGTGAAATGGCTGGAACCGGAAAAAGAACGCCTTGAGGCCTTGCGATTGATGAAATCCTCAGCGCTGGTCTGGCACCGGCATAATCGTAAGCGCGCCTATTGCGATCATCGCGGCGTGCGCCTGCGAGAAGCGCAGATTTTGGCCGGAGATGCCGGTTTTTCGAATCGACTGGATCAAGTTGATCTCGACTATCTTGCAGCTTGTCAGAAGAATAAGAATGCTGGGCGAGTTCCATATATGTTGGGTGCGTTGGCGGCGGTTTTGGGTCTTGCGATCGTTGGCCTGTTCGCAAATACGTTCCTGGCAGAACAGCGCGCGCAAGCTGAGTTCAACGAGATTGTAGATCAAACCAAAAGCTGGCGAACGCGCCAACTTTCTGATGAAATCAAACACACCGCAGAAGCCGAAGCTGCCAATCGCCGCGCGGCGGCCATCCAATCCGTTGATTTGCTGGAGGACACGGTGCAGCAGCCGCGAGAGACCGTGCTTGCGCGCGGATTGCAGGCTGCGACAGATCATATTCTGGGTTATCAGCTCAACACCTCAACGGGGGCCATTATTGCCGTCGCATTGAGCCACCTGGGCGAAGATGATGACTCTCTCGATGCAAAGCAATTGAAGCTCGCTTATGCCTTATGGTTGGCGTCAGACGAAAGCTATGACGAAGCAGAGCAACTCGCCAATGATCTCGCTGATGAGCCGGATTATGCGCCGCTTGCATTCGCAGCTTTGGCAGCGCTTGAGTTTAAACTCGCCGAAGAAAACGGGTTTATCTGGGAGTATGATGCAGCTCAAATTTCGCAAACCGATATTGACCGAACGATCGAAGGGACCTGTCAGAAAACAATCGAGCGCATAGAGGAATTCGAACGCGCAGGTGGGTTTGACCTTGCCAGATCAGCGCGTGGCGGTGGTCTAAATCTGTACTATTGGCGCGGTGAGTGCTTCCGGAAACGGGGCCGAAAACAAGATTCTTTTGAGGCCTTCAAAGCCGCAACTGACAGCCTGGCGACCGATGGGACGCGCCTAGACGTTAAGTCGGACGCGCCCGACTTTAATCCTTATATCTGGCGAATCTTTCGTGGCCTCGGTACAACCGAGACGATCGAGGCGAAAGACACCCGAAAAACCGAACAAGACAAGCGAGATATTTATGATCGCGCTGAGGAAAATCTGAACCGGGCGATTGTTCAGCATATGCAATGGGGTGGGAATGCCGTGGCTTTGACCTTTACGTCAGAGAACAAGTCTTTCATTGAGCTATCACGCAGCGAAATCGATCCTGAATTCGATTGGAATATTCTGGATGGAAACACCCGGAACATCGCTGAAACCGTACCTCTTTATTGGAACGAAGCGGTGCGCTTAATCGCAATGACGGAACGCGCAAAACGGGTTGATTCTCCGGGCGCCTGTGACGCGATCTCCGAACAAATATTTGAAGTTCGCGCGCGCTTGGTTGGCATCGGTGAGCATGAACGAGAAGATCATGAAGCCCTACGCCGGACGCTTGACGGTGAAGCTGCAGAAGAGGCTTGGAGCAAGGAAATGCTCGGGCACCGCGAACTCGAAAACCTGGTGCCCGAGGCACAACTGGACGTGGTCGCAGATGCCGGGCGTTGGGTCAGCGAGAACCAGGCCCCTGCAATCACCGCCTACGACGTCCCATGTGAGCGCAGTCGCAAACTATCATCTATTTTCAGTCGTTAGGGCGCGGGAGCACGAGCCTGGTCTAATCCCGCGGCATCCAGCCGGCGGGCATCCGGAAACTTGGTTTGCTCTTTTTCTTAGCCATCGGCATGCCGACAGTCGGCATAGTGCCGTCTGAATACGGTCCCGCCGGTTTAGCGCCCGCGGCAATGTCTTTCAGTTTCAACGCCGCGTATTGACCGGGGGCAGATCCCAATTTGTGATTTTTCGGGCGAACGGAGTCGATTTTCTTACCGGTCCGTGGGCTCAGCCATTGCCACCAGCTTGACCACCAAGAGCCAGGTATTTCTTCGGCTCCGGAGAGCCAGCGTCCGGGATTTGTCGGCAGATCCGTATTTACCCAGTGCTGATACTTTTGCGCATCCGGATGATTGATCACACCCGCAATATGGCCTGAGCCGGCTAGCGTAAACTGGACTTTGCCGCCGAAATTCTGAGCCCCTTTATAGATAGAGTGCCATGGGCAGATATGGTCAGACCGGCTGGCCTGAATGAAGACGGGTATCTTGATGTCACGCATCGATACCGGCTCACCAAAGACTTTGAACGTGCCGCGCGAAAGCTCGTTCATGTTGTAGAATTCGGTGAGATAAGTCTTATGCGTGGGGCCAGGAATGTTGGTCTGATCGGCATTCCAGTAGAGCAAATCGAACGGACGCGGTTGCTTACCCATCATGTAATTGTCGACGACATAGCGCCAAACCAGGTCGGCCGGACGCAGCCAGTTAAACGTCTCGCCCATCATCTCGCCCGGCATGATACCGTTATGTTCTTCGATGACTTTGTCGACTTGTTGCAAGCCCTCTTCGCCGGTGAAGATTTTAAGCTCTCCCGCCAGTTCGAAATCAGACTGTGAGGCAAAATAGGTGGCGGAACCGATCCGCTTATCACCAACCTTGCCCATATGCGCGAGCGCGGTGCTGAGCAGGGTCCCCCCAATGCAATATCCGACCGTATTGATCTTCTTGGCGCCGGTTTCCTTGGTCACAGCATCGACGGCAGCGAGGATGCCCTGATCGATGTAATCGTCCCAAGTATAATCCTTTGTCTCATCATCAGCCGAGCGCCACGATACGACAAATGTATTGACCCGTTTCGAGAGCAACCAGCGGATCATGGAATTCTCTGGCTGGAGGTCGAGAATATAGAATTTGTTGATCCAGGGTGGGAAAATCAGCATTGGCCGTTCGCGCGTCTTCTTGCGCGTCGGGTTATAGTGAATGATCTCAATCAGCTTATTCCGAAACACCACTTTGCCTTTTGCAGTGGCGACATTCTTGCCGATCTCAAACGCGGTTTCGTCAGTTTGCGAGATGGACAGGCGGCCATCACCGCGTTGCATGTCCTGCCGCGCATTGCGCAAACCTGACAGGACGCTTTCGCCTTTGCTTTCAATCATTGCTCGGATGGCGGCTGGATTGGTGGCCATCATATTCGTTGGCGACATCGCATCGACGAACTGGCTCATGTAAAAACGCGCTTTCAGTTTGTCGTCTTCGTCAAGATCGTCAGACACAGAATCGATCAGGCCCTGCAGCCATTCTGCATTCAGCATCCAGGCGCGGCGCATGAAATTGAAAGCCGGGTTGGCCTCCCATTCCGGATCGGCGAAGCGACGATCGCGCGGCAAGGGTGTGCCATTGGCCATGGATTGAAACAGGTTCATCCAGCCCTGAAATAAGGTCATCATAGCGTGACCAGACTTTTCCGGGTTCCGCGCCAAGGCGGCCGCCAATTTCATCTGAGCGTCAATGCCACCAAATGGATCGGCCTGACCAGGCGCTGGCGGCGTTAGATCCGGCAGTTTCACGGATTCGAACAGCAACCCCTGCGCTTCTTGCACAGCCTGCATGAGATTTGTCGCCATCGCTTGCAATGACTCCGAATTCATCTCGGAAAAAGCATCCGGGAGCGTGCTCGCCCCAAAATTATCAAAGTTTCCACTTTTGGTCATCAGACCGACTCTCGCAATTCCCTGCGAACCTATATAAGACTAAACAGCTTTGGGAATTATGAGTCCAGCGAAGGAATTTGTTTATGCGCACTGGTGTTTTCGTAACTTTTGCTCTTTTGGCGGGTTGTGCCGGCTCGATTGAGAAGGTGCAAGCCATGCGTGCGGAAGCTCCAGACTGGTACGAGGCACGTAAAGTCGAGTTCCGAGGCGAGGGCTATCCTGACTTAGGTTCAATTCCTGAACCGCGCACAGATTATGATCCAGTCGCAAAGCTGGAAATGTCGGAGGCAGAGACATTGGCGGCCCTCGCAATGTTTCAAAACGATCCCCGCTCTGAATTGGCCACCGAAACTCCGGCAGAAATTCTGGCCTGGGCTGCTGAGGTAAAGCGAGCGGTGGAGGGGCGGTTACCCGCCCCCGATTTTATGACCGACGAAGAGGTGGAAGCGATTAAGGCTCGATTTCGGATCGCGCGCGCCCGTCTCTAGACCCAGCCCCTTATTATATGGAGATCCGCACCATGAGCGGAGAGTTTCACAAAATCCGGCGCTTACCGCCTTATGTGTTTGAACAAGTCAATCGGCGCAAAGCTGAATTACGCGCCAATGGCGCTGATATTATCGATCTTGGCATGGGCAATCCTGATATGCCCGCGCCGCCGCATGTTATCGCGAAACTGGCTGAAACCGCTGCCAAACCGAACGTGCATGGCTATTCGGCCTCGCGCGGTATTCCGGGACTTCGGCGCGCATTGGTGGAATATTATCAGCGCCGTTTCGACGTGAAACTGGACAAAAACCGGGAAGTGATTGTCACGCTTGGTTCGAAAGAAGGTTTCGCGAATCTGGCGCAGGCCATTACGGCGCCCGGCGATGTCATCCTGGCCCCGGATCCGTCTTATCCGCTACACCATTTTGGTTTCATCATGGCGGGCGCTTCGATCCGGGCCATTCCAGCGCCGACACCCGAGGCCTATCTATCCGGGATTAGCAAAGCGATCCGCTATTCTGTGCCACCACCTACCGCGATGGTGCTTTGCTATCCGTCCAATCCGACCGCGGATGTTTGCGATCTCGAATTCTATAAGGATGCGGTCGCGCTGGCGAAAAAGCACGATCTCTATATCCTCTCGGATCTCGCTTATAACGAAATCTATTTTGAAGAACCTACACCATCCATTCTGCAGGTTGATGGCGCGCGTGACATCGCCGTCGAGACGACAACTATGTCGAAAACCTATTCCATGGCTGGCTGGCGTATCGGCTTTGCAGCCGGTAATGAGCGGCTGATTGGCGCGCTCGCGCGCGTGAAATCCTATCTCGATTATGGGGCATTCACACCCATTCAGGTTGCAGCCTGCGCCGCACTGGACGGACCGCAGGATTGTGTCGATGAATTCCGTGCCACATACAAATCCCGCCGAGACGTTTTGATAGAGAGTTTTGCGAGGGCCGGATGGGACGTGCCAACACCGGCAGCGTCCATGTTCGCCTGGGCTAAGATTCCGCCGCAATGCGGCGATATGCGAAGCCTTGAATTTGCGCTCAAGCTGATGAATGAGGCAGAAGTTGCTGTCGCTCCTGGCGCCGGTTTTGGTGAGCATGGTGACCGACATGTGCGCATTGCCTTGGTAGAAAACGAGCAGCGCATCCGTCAGGCCGCGCGAAACATCAAGCGGTTCCTTGCCAAAGCTGCAGAGGAGGGGCAAAGCAGCTCCCTGCAAAGGACGGGATCTTGAAAACAGTCAATTTAGGAATTGCCGGACTGGGCCATGTTGGTTGCGGTCTGATTGAGTTGGTGCAGCGTCAGGCAGACTTACGGCTGCCTGGAAGTGTTGAAATTGTTGGTGTTTCAGCGCGCAGTCGGAGCCGTAATCGACCGGTCGATATTTCTGGCTATAAATGGTTCGACGATGCAGCGACACTGGCCGAAGACCCCGAAGTGGATGTCTTTGTTGAACTCATGGGTGGCTCCGATGGGCCAGCCAAATTTGCCGTCGAAGAAGCCATCAAAGCGGGCAAACATGTCGTCACCGCCAATAAGGCTCTGATTGCCATGCACGGGCAGGCGCTGGAATCGCTGGCACAACAACACGATGTGGATCTGATGTTTGAAGCCGCCGTTGCCGGTGGGGTTCCAGTTGTGCGTGTTCTTCGAGATTCATTGACGGGCGTTGCGATCCAGCGCGTATCCGGGATCCTCAATGGCACTTGCAATTATTTGACGACGCAAATGCTGGACACCGGACGATCCTACGATGAAGTGCTCGAGGAAGCGCAACGCCTGGGTTATGCCGAGGCGGATCCAACGCTCGACGTTTCCGGCATGGATGCCGCGCACAAAGCCGCAATTCTTGCTTCGATCGCGTTCAC
>JBCCDZ010000172.1:0-7101 GCA_039030525.1 Pseudomonadota bacterium
CGGCGATATTCAAACTTATCCACCGCCTTCATCAGGCCGATATTGCCTTCCTGGATGAGGTCCAGGAATTGCAGGCCACGATTGGTGTATTTCTTGGCAATCGAGATCACCAGACGCAGATTGGCTTCGACCATTTCCTTCTTGGCGATGCGCGCTTCGCGTTCGCCTTTTTGGACGCGTTGAACAATCTTGCGATAATCATCGATCGGAATGCCGATCTCTTGCGCGACCATTTGAATCTCGCTGCGAATGTCAGCAATCTTCTCTTCTTCGCGAATGGTGAAGCGTTCCCACTTCTTCGACATGGCAGCGATATCTTCGATCCAGTTCGGATCAAGCTCGCGGCCAAAATAATTCTTCAGGAATTCCGAGCGCGGGACGCCATGCGCATCCGCCAGACGCATCAGCTGGCCTTCCAGGCCCATCAGCTTCTTGTTAATCGCGTAGAGTTGCTCAACCAGCGCTTCGATCCGCGCATTGTTGATGTGCATCGTTTTCAGCTCATCGACAATGTCCTGAGAAATCGTGTCATAAGCTTCTTGGTCTTTCGGCGTCAGACCCTTGGCGGCCAGGCGACGCGCAACCAGCTTTTCCTGCAGTTTGCGGAATTTGGCGAACCCGCCGGCAATCTCGTCCAGCTTGTCGAGCACGCCATCGCGCAGCTCGGATTCCATGCCGGACATGGACATCGCAGCGCCTTCTTCTTCATCCTCGCGCTCTTCGCGCGCATGGCGCTCTTCGACGGTTTCATTCTCACGCGCTTCGGCTTCTTCTTCGTCGAGCTCGTCTTCTTCTGGCGCCGGGTTTTCCGCACCATAAGTTGCTTCAAGATCGATCAAGTCGCGCAGCAGGATGCGCTCATTCACAAGCTCATCGCGCCACACCATCATCGCTTCAAAGGTCAGCGGTGACTCGCAAAGACCGCGGATCATCGCATCGCGACCCGCTTCAATGCGTTTTGCAATCGCGATCTCGCCTTCGCGAGACAAAAGCTCAACCGCGCCCATCTCGCGCAGATACATGCGCACCGGATCATCAGTACGGTCCGAGCCGCGCGCATTGCCTTTCTTGGTGACCGCACCGGTCGTGCTGGTCGTCGCAACGGCGGTCGACTTCGCAGCCGCCTCGCCCTCTTCTTCGTTATCAACAACGGTGATGCCTTGCTCAGACAGCATCGCCATCGTGTCTTCGATGCGATCAGAGGACAGCTCGTCCTCTGGTAAAACCTTGTTCAGCTGCTCAAGCGTCACATAGCCTTTGGCTTTGGCGTCTTTGAGAAACTTCTTAACTTTGGTGTCACTGAGATCGAGGACCGGACGGTCTTCGTTTTCTTCAAGTACTTCCGCTTTGGCTTTCGCCATGTATCGCTCCTGTCCGCTGCGCGCCGTGTCGCAACATACAATTTCAATTCCGTAAAAGGACGATCAGCTCTGATCCGCCTTTTCTGCCGCCTCATTGAGGCGCGCTGTCCGTGCCCTTCGCTCAGACACGATTCGGTGACGGTGACGCGCATCCTCTGGAGTGGCAAACGCCTCTCCTGGATTACGGCCGGACCGATCCGTGCCATCTAGGCGTGCATACTGCTCCAGGGCGATTAGCCATTCCCGCTCCTCTGACCCGCTTTGGGGAATTTCTGGGATGTCGGGATAGTTTGTTAGCAGTTCTGCAGCGCGCAATTTTCCAAGGCCCTCTAAATGGTTGCTGAGAGCCGTCCGGTCAACACCTGATTCAGCAGTATTTTGGCTGATAAGGGCGTCCCGTATGGCTGAAACGTCAGGATCAGGGAATTCTGCGACCGCGAGCGCTTCAAAGCCAATCTCGGCAAGGTGGTGGTGGTCTACCGCCCGCACAACCAAGCCGAGCCCTCGGGTTTTTGCTGGCGCGCCACCGCGCAAGGCTGGTGCAATCACCGGACCGCCCCGGGCTGGCGCTTTTCCATTGCCACGCTTGGCCGAACGCAATTGCCACAGATAATCGCGCATCCGGGCCTTGAGTTCACGTTCATAAGCGGTTTTGACGGCGCCATGCTGGATTGTGCTCGCGGCTTGCATCAGGCGCTGTTCCAACCCGGCCTGGCGCTCTGGCGTATCGACAAGTTCCAAATCGCGTTCGCGGCGCCACAAGACTTCGACAAGCGGCAATGCGCCATCGAGCGCCTTCCCCATGGCGCCCGGCCCATGCTCGCGGATCAAGTCATCCGGGTCCATGCCGTCAGAAAGCAGGCAGAAAAACACGCTCCGTCCTGGTTGTAAGCCAGGTAAGGCTCGCTCGATCGAGCGGTACGCTGCGCCCAATCCGGCGCGATCGCCATCAAAACATAGTACCGGCTCCGGTCCCGCACGCCATAGTAGCCCGAGCTGGTCTTCTGTCAGCGCCGTGCCGAGCGGCGCAACGGCATGCGCAAAGCCAGCCTCACTCAGCGCGATCACGTCCATATATCCTTCGCAGACGATTAGGCCGCCTTCTTCGGTACCGCCAAACGCTTCGCGTGCAGCTTTATAGCGATATAGGACCCGCGATTTGTGGAAGAGCGGCGTATCAGACGAATTGAGATATTTCGGTTTCGAGTCTGGCTGCAGACCGCGGCCGCCAAACGCAATCACCTGGCCACGCGGGTCCTCGATCGGGAACATTAAGCGCCCGCGGAACCGGTCATAAGGTTCGCCGCCGCCATCCTTTTCGACCGCCAGCCCGGCTTCAACAATCTCGCTCATTGAAAAGCCTTTGGCTTTCAAATGCTCGATGGTTTTGCGCCAATCATCTGGGGAAAAACCCAGCCGATAGACGCCCCATCGGTCCGGACGCAGTCCGCGATTCTCAAGATAACGCCGCGCCTCAGCGCCTTCCGGCGCCCGTAAACAGGCTTCATAATAAGCCGTTGCCGTTTCGCAGGCAGCATAGAGCCGCTGGCGGCGATCATATTGTTCCTGGCTCTCTGGCGTCGCTTTTGGCAACGACATGCCAGCCTCATCCGCCAGCTTTTCCACCGCTTCCATAAAAGAAAGCCGCTCGGTTTCCATGACAAAGGAAATCACATCGCCGCCAATCCCGGACGAGAAGCATTTGAAGATCTTCTTCTGGTCATTGACGTAGAAACTTGGCGTTTTTTCATTGGTGAATGGCGACAAGCCGACCCATTCCTTGCCCTGCTTTTTTAGTTTCACTTTCCGACCAATCACGTCGGAGGGACGGATTCGGGCTTTCAACTCGTCAACAAAGCCGTCTGGAATGCGAATGGGGCCGCTCATGATTCGTATATAGCGCGTTGACGGCTTGGCGCGAAGCATATGGCTGGGATCGGTCGAAAAAACGTGATTTTGGTCAAATTTCACCGATCGATTCAACACAACCCTAGGGCTAGTGGCGTAAATTAGGCACAGGTGGAAAAATCAGTGAACCGAAGAGCCGAACTCTACGACGTGCCGTCTGAGCGCGATTTTGCTGCAAGCATGCTGACGACCAGTCTGATTATTCTGGTCATCGCGGTTGTGATTGCGGCCGGCACGACGTGGTACACGACTAAAGCGTATGACCCGCAAATCCATCATCAAGCCATGCGCACGGCGATTATCCTGCCATTGATCATCGTGCCGCTTTGTACCGGCATTGTCGGGTATCAGTCGGTCCGCAATCATCGCCGCATGCTGGCCGTTTCGAAGCTGGCACGCACGGATGAAATGACTGGCCTGGCCAATCGCCGCGCCTTCATGCACGCCGCGATCGCCAGGTTCGAGATGACAGATTTCGAATATGCCGGTCTGTCAGTGATGATCATCGACCTCGATCACTTTAAGCAGGTCAATGATGTCCATGGTCACGATGCTGGCGACGAAGTTCTGATCCATGCCTCCCAGCAAATCGCACAGGCCTGTCCCGAAGACAGTCTGGTGGCACGCCTCGGCGGTGAAGAATTTGCAGTGCTGATGCCATACGAGACTATCGCCGAGCTGCATCAGCGCGCGGAAGCCATTCGCGCCCGCGTTGCGGCTGAGCCGTGTGACTATCAAGGCAAGGCCATACATGTTTCAGCCAGCCTGGGCGTCGGGATCGCCCATCCGCGCGATTCAGTCAGCTCGGTGCTGTCGCGCGCCGACAATGCGCTTTACGAGGCCAAGGACCAGGGCCGCAATCGGTTCCAGGTCGCCGCTTAAGGCGTTTCAGCCGCGACCCCTTCAGCGCCAATGCCGCCGCTTGCATCATCCATTGCGAACCAATCCGCGAGCGCTTTGTACATAGCGAAACTCTGATCATCATGTGCGCGAACATAGCCTTCGGGCCAGGCGCTGGATCGCGCCACCACAATGTCATTTTCGCGATCGATATAAAGCGTCTGACCATTCGCGCCGGAGGCGGTAAAAGTACCATCCGCATAGGTCCACCAATGCCACGCATAGCCGCGATTGGGATTCGGGTGAACTTCGCCTGGCATGATGTGGGCTTCGTCTGAGACCGTCGCGCGATCGACCCAGTCAGACGGCAGTATTTGCTCGCCCTGCCAAGCGCCGTCTTGCTCAATAAACAGACCCAGGCGCGCCCAGTCACGCAGCGCGGCATTGAACATCGCCCCGCCGACTTCAGCGCCATCGGCGCCGGGGCGGTCAATGATCCAGGCGCCGGAATGCTCCATTCCCAGAGGACGCCACAGCTTCTGTTCAAGATAGTCGGCGGCATCCATATCGCTGACCCGGCGCACCAGTTCGAGCAGGACCTGACTTTCCGCTGTGTTATAATTGAACTTGGTTCCCGGCTCGTGCTCACGGTTGAACTTGATCGCTAGATCGAACGCTGGCGCCCGGCCCATCACGACACTCTGGGTCATGAATTCAACCGTATCGTCCATTTTGCCGTCCCAGAGATTGGGATCGTAGCGAATGCCAGATGACATTTGCAGCGCCTGTTTGATGGTAACACCGTCATAAGCGCTGCCTTCAATCTCAGGTAAATATTTGACCAGCTGATCATCAACGCTGTCGATGAGACCATCGGCGACCGCAACGCCAACCAGGGTTGATGTGATGGATTTGACCAGCGACCAGGTGGTGAATCGGGTGCCGGAATTGGCATCGCGGCCATAGGTTTCATGCACGATTTGGCCATCATGAATGATGATCAATCCGGATGTTTCCATTTCCGTATACATGTCGGCAAGCTGACGCGTCTCGCCTTCATACATGTACGTGAAGCCATCAAGCCGACCATCCACTTGCGGCAATGGCGTGCTGTCTTCCGATGAGGCCACCGTCCGTGTCGGATACAGCTCGCTGGCATTCTGGAAGAAATAGTCCCGATCGCCTTCAAACGCGGCCGCGCGGGCCATCACATCGGTCAGCGGCGGCATAAAGCTGTAAAGGGCGAAACCACCAATAAATGCGCCAGCCACCAGCGCAACGAGCGCAACGAAAATCGACTTCATGCCATCACTCCCCAGATTGAGTGGGAGCAACATGCTTTATTTTATAGGGTCAGGTCTAGCCTATCGCCGCGCGAACAGCTTTGCTGGCCGGTCCGCATTCAATTCGGCCGGGATATTTTTGGCGCAAGGCCGTCATGCACCGCCCGACATCTTTGAGCTTGTGTGCACTCAATTCGCGGACAACGGTTTCGGCCGCAACATTGAGATCTTCGCCCGCCAAAGGCTTGGGCAGAAAGTTCGCAATCACTTCGAGTTCTTCGCGCTCGCGCTCAGCATCTACAACACGGCCAGCATCGTCATATTGTTTGATCGACTGTTCGCGCAGGGCGACCATGGTCTCAAGCAATTCAACAATCACATCATCATCGCAGCCGCCGCATTCGCCACGACTGCGCGCAATCACATCACGATCATCCATAGCGCATTTTACCAGGCGTAGGGTTTGAGCCACAACACCATTGGCATCGTCCGATTCAGCTCGGGCGAGCGCGGAATTAATGCGATTTCTAAGTGTGATTTGGACGGTTTTATCCAATTGACCCATTTGAACGCCTCGAAAAGCCGCTAATGTTTACCAAAACCGCTTGACGGTTCCGGCCGCAGCACCCTATTTGCCACCCGTTTACCTGAGAAACCGTTAAGGCAACGGAATGGACGTGAGTCCAGCGAAACAACGGAGGTAAGGGCATGATAGACAAAAATCAATCCGATTTCACCAGACAGGCGAGTGGGGCTCTAGCCCTTGCGGATGGTACAGTTTTCCTCGGAATCGGCGCTGGCAGCATGGGCATTGCTGTTGGTGAGCTATGTTTCAATACGGCAATGACAGGATACCAGGAGATTCTGACCGATCCTTCATATGCGGAACAGGTGGTTTTGTTCACATTTCCGCACATTGGAAATGTCGGCGCAAACCCTGAAGATCACGAAGAATCCAGCGTTAATGCCAGAAAAGCCGCCGTCGGGACCGTGTTTCGCGATGCGATCACACCGCCATCAAACTGGCGCGCTGAAGATCATTTCGATGCCTGGCTCGCGAAAAAAGGTATTGTCGGACTTTCCGGCGTAGATACGCGCGCGCTGACTCGCGTGATACGCGAGCAAGGCATGCAGAAATGTGCGATCCAATATGCCCCAGAGGGTCAGATTGACACGGACGCACTGGTTAAGGCCGCGCGCGCCTGGGAAGGTCTCGAAGCAGCCGATCTTGCGGCAAATGTCGATTCTGATGCGAGATTTGATCATTCAGAGCGATTATGGAGCCTCGGCACCGGGTTTGCTGAAGACACCGCGTCTGAAAAACACGTCGTTGTGGTCGATTTCGGGGTCAAGAAGAACATATTGCGCAACCTCGCGGATGTTGGCGCGCGGGCGACAATTGTGAATGGCGATACCGACTTTCAGACGATTCAAGCGCTGAATCCTGATGGCATCGTCTTATCCAATGGACCCGGCGACCCGGCGGCGACGTATCAACGCGTAGAACCGCTATTGAAGGCTCTGGTCGAAAGCGGGTTGCCGCTCCTCGGCATTTGTTTGGGACATCAATTGCTGGCACTCACGCTCGGGGCCAAGACGATGAAAATGGCGCAAGGCCATCATGGCGCCAACCATCCGGTAAAAGACCTCGCGACCGGCAAGGTTGAAATCGTGTCGATGAATCACGGATTCACCGTCGATCCGGCGAC
>JBCCDZ010000173.1:0-7045 GCA_039030525.1 Pseudomonadota bacterium
CGATCTAATTTGTCCGGACAAAGTTGGATCCTTTATGACAACCACATTTAAATCACTTCTTTTCGTTCCAGGTTCGCGTCCCGAGCGGTTTGATAAAGCCGCTGCGAGCGGCGCGGACACGATCATCATTGATCTTGAAGATGCCGTATTGCCTGATGCCAAGACCCACGCGCGCGCCGCAGCTTTGGGATGGCTGGCGCATCGCGGTCAGGTCAAAGCTGGCATTCGGATCAATAGTCCGCGAACCGCTGATGGATGCGCAGATATTGCCGCGCTCGCAGCGTCAGGCAGCTCCCCCGATTTCGTCATGGTGCCGAAAGCGGAAACCGGGGTTGATCTTGAGGTCGTGAGCGAAGCCTTGGAGCAAGGTGCTCCCCTTATCGCGGTGATCGAAAGTGGACGGGGTTTGCGCCGGGCGTTTGATATCGCCAAGCAATCGCGCGCCGGAGTGCTGTTTGGCGGTGCGGATTACAGCGCCAGCCTGGGCGCGGATCTTTCGAATTGGGATGCGATGATTGTCGCCCGCGGTACAATTGCCGGCGCGTGTGGCGCAGCCGGTGTCGCGGCCTATGATGTGCCTTACCTTGATGTCAAAGACCCGGACGGCCTGGCCGCATCGACGCGCCAGGCAAAAGCCATGGGGTTTGCGGGACGCGCTTGTATTCATCCCAATCAGGTCGATGCTGTGAACGCTGCATTCGCGCCGACGCCAGAAGAAGTCGTGGAAGCCCGCGCAATTATCAAAGCGTTCGAAGACAGTCAGGGCGGCGCAGCCTTGCACAATGGAAAACTTATTGACCGTCCGATCATTCTGGCGGCGCAAAGAACCCTCGCCAAAGCTGGTGAAGAGAGAGGATAATTATGGTTCAGAACTGGAAAGAAGTCGGCCCAAACCGTTACCGCGAAACGTTTGGACGTTATTTCGAAGACTTTAACGAGGGTGATATTTACGAGCACCGCCCCGGCAAGACCGTCACCGAATATGACAATCACTCATTCACGCTGCTCACGCTCAACACGCATCCGATGCATTTTGATGCGGAGTTTGCTGCCGCATCAGAGTTCAAGAAAAACCTCGTCGTCTCGCCTTACACATTGGCGCTTCTGATTGGCATGAGCGTCACCGATTGTTCTCAGAAAGCGATTGCCAATCTCGGCATGGATGAAGTGAAATTTACCGCACCGGTTTTTGCCGGCGACACGCTTTATGGGGAAAGTGAAGTGCTCGGCAAGCGCGAAAGCAAGTCCCGTCCAGGCCAGGGCATCGTGACCATTGTGACGCGCGGCTACAATCAAGATGGCACCATGGTGTGCACCTTCAAACGTAACATGCTGATCCCGTCGCGCGGCCATGCCGTCGAAGACTCGGTCGGGAATTATTAGGAGGCCGATATGGCAGATACTGCAGTTTTGACCAGCGAGGCCGCCGAAGAAGAGCGCCTCATGCTTGATGCGATTGAGAAATGGCTGGAACAAAAAGTTCGTCCGGTCGCGATGGAGCTCGAGCACGCAAATGAGTATCCGATTGACTTGGTCGAGGATATGAAAGAGCTCGGCCTGTTCGGCGCCTTGATTGAGCCTGAATATGGCGGCTTGGGCCTGAGCGCGTCGCTCTACGCGAAAATTGTCACTCTGATTTCCGAAGAATGGATGTCGCTGACCGGCATATTCAACTCGCATCTAATGATGGCGCAAATCGTTCAGCGCTTCGGCACAGATAAACAGAAAGACTATTGGTTGCCGAAATTTGCCACCGGCGAGCTGCGCGGCGGATTGGCATTGACCGAACCGAATGCGGGCACCGACTTGCAGGCTCTGACGACCAAAGCGACCCGCGTAGGCGATAAGTATGTCGTCGAAGGCGCCAAGACGTGGATTTCAAATTCGATTGAAGGCCAATGCGTCGCGCTTTTATGCAAGACCGACCCAAGCGCGGAGCCGCGCTACAAGGGAATGTCGATGCTGATTACGCAGACCAAAAATCCTGATACGATGGAAGACCTGCCCGGCGTCACAAATGGCAACAAGCTTCAAAAGCTTGGCTATAAGGGCATTGATAGCGGCGAGCTGATCTATACTGGCTATGAGTGTGATGCTGAGCTCAGCCTGGTTGGTGGTGAAGAGGGCAAAGGCTTCTTCATGGCGACCGGTGGTTTGGAGATCGGTCGCATTAATATTGCCGCCCGCTCCGTCGGCATTGCGCGCCGCGCCTTAAATGAGAGCATCGCCTACGCGCAAACCCGCCACACGATGGGTAAGCCGATTTGCGAGCATCAGGCGATCCAGCTGAAACTCGGTGAAATGGGGGCCAAGACGAGAGCCGCAGAGCTGCTCGTCGAGGACGCCGCCCGCGCTTATGACACCGGTGCACGCATCGATATGGAAGCTGGCATGGCAAAGTATTTCGCGTCTGAAACCGCATTAGAAGTGGCGACAGAAGCGATGCGTATCCATGGCGGATATGGCTATTCAAAGGAATATGTCATCGAGCGGCTGTATCGAGACGCCCCGCTGATGTGCATTGGCGAAGGGACGAATGAAATGCAGCGCATCATCATTGCCAAACAGCTGGTCAAGCGGAACCCGGTCTGATGTCTGACCTTCCTTTAGCGGGCATTCGCGTGCTCTCTGTCGAGCAGTATGGCGCGGGCCCATATGGCACCATGCTGCTCGCAGACCTTGGGGCAGAGGTGATCAAGATCGAAGACCCGTCGCGCGGCGGTGACGTCTCGCGCTCCGTCGGGCCTTACTTGCTTGGGGAGGGTGATAGCGAGTTCTTTCAGACCTTCTCGCTTGGCAAAAAGTCGGTCACGCTTGATCTCAAATCGCCAGACGGCCGTGCTCAATTCGAAGCCCTGGTGAAAGGTGCGGACGCCGTCGCGAATAATTTGCGCGGAGATCAGCCTGACAAACTCGGGCTGACATATGAGGCCCTAAAAGCGGTCAATCCGAAGATTGTATGCGCGCACTTGTCCGCTTATGGCCGCAAGTCAGAACGCGCCGCCTGGCCCGGCTATGACTATCTCATGCAAGCCGAAGCTGGGTTCATGTCGATGACCGGGGAACCAGATGGACCGCCCGTAAGGTTTGGTCTTTCCATGGTCGATTTCCATACGGGTAGCCATATGGCGACAGCGCTGCTAGCCGGCCTGCTCGGCGCCAGTCGTACAGGAGAGGGGTGCGATGTCGATGTCTGCCTGTTTGATACGGCGCTGCATCAGCTGTCTTACCCAGCCACGTGGTATTTGAATCAAGGCCACGTCACGGGACGTCTGCCGCGCGGGGCACATCCATCCATCGCGCCTAGTCAATTGGTCAAAACCCAAGATGGCTGGGGATTGCTAATGTGTCAGACACCAAAATTCTGGACTCTCTGGTGCCAGCTTGCGGGCGCTGAATTGGGACAGGATGAGCGTTTCGCAACAATCCCAGCCCGGCGCGAAAACCTATCCGCATTAAGCGAGGCTGTAGACGCGGTCATGATGACGAAAACGACGTCAGACTGGTTGCAGGTGCTTGGCGGCCACGTACCGTTCGCGCCGGTGCTAAACATCGGCGAAGCCCTCGATAGCGACTATGTTGCGCATGTCGAGATGACCGCGACCGTGGACCATCCTGACGCGGCACAAGGCGTTCGAACTCTGGCCTCTCCGTTCCGGGTGAATGGCGAACGTCCTGACATCTCGCGCGCGCCAAAAATGGGCGAGCAGAATGCCGAGCTCTTGAAACAGGATGAAACCGCATGAAGCTCTCGGGTCTGAAAGTCCTCGACTTATCGGCCTTCCTGCCGGGGCCTCATATGACGATGATGATGGCGGACCATGGTGCCGACGTGATTATGGTTGAGCCCGCCAATGGCGTGGGGGAGCCAACGCGTATGATTGGCGAAACGACGGAAGACGGCATCTCTGTCTGGTTCCGCAATATCGCCCGCGGAAAGCGCAGCCTGAAGCTCAATCTGAAGGACCCGGACGGGTTGGACCTGTTCTTACGATTGGCGGATACAGCCGACGTCATTGTTGAGGCGTTCAGGCCGGGTGTCGTCAAACGTCTCGGTGTTGATTATGAAACGATTGCCGCGCGCAATCCGCGGATTGTTTACTGCTCGATATCAGCCTTCGGACAAAACTCTTCGCTGGCCAAAAAGCCATCGCATGATACCGGCGTTCAGGGCTTGGCGGGCTTGATCGATCTCAATCGCGGGCAGAGCGACAATAAGCCAGCTCTGCCGAATATTCCGTTCGCCGATGCCAGCGCCTCTTTGATGGCACTTTCGGCAATATTGATGGCGCTCTACCGGCGGGAGCAAACCCAGCGCGGCGACTACATCGATCTCGCCATGTATGATGCCGCAATTGCCTGGACGCCGAACGTGCTTGGCCCAACGTTTGGCGAAGATCGCCACCCCGAGCCCAAGCAAATGCGCAGCTTTGGCGGCTCCGCCCTGACCAATCTCTACGAAACGTCGGATGGCGAGTTCCTGGTCTTTTCCGGGCCAGAGCTCAAGTTCGCAACGAATTTGCTGACGGCGCTTGGACGGGAAGACCTCATCGAAATAGCCAAGCGACCACCCGGACCCGAGCAGGCGCCTTTGCGGGCCTTTTTCACAGACACGTTCAAGGCGCGATCGCTGGTAGAGTGGCAATCCTTCCTGGAACCGATTGATTGCGCCTGGTCATGGGTGCGCAGTCTGAAGGATGCGTTTGATGACCCGTTCACGACTGAGCGCGGTATGGTGTTCACGGATGCGGACGGGCATCGCCATGTCGGGCCACCGATCAAGTTCAAACTGGAACCACCGCAACCGAACGCAACCGTGCCGGCATTTGGTGAGCATAGTGACTCTATCGCGTCTGAGGCTGGTCTCGATGCGGATACGGTTGCGGCGCTAAAGTCGAAAGGGACAATATGACCGATCTCAAATTCCCCGCTCATCGGGCGCATCTCGGTATTTGGGAAGGCACATACCGGCATGTCGATCTGCTGGCGCAGGAAGAAGAACTGATCCAGTCGCACGTGATCTGTGAATTTCCGGACGAGGGTGATGTGTTCTATCGCCAGACCATCAAGCTGCAGCACCCGGACGGCGCGATCACCAATGCTGGCTTTGATGGCGCGGATCGCGGCGATCATCTCTGGTTCGACACGCCGACCTTTATTGGCAAGAGTTGGGAAACCCAGGATGGCGTTGTCCTGTTAAACCTGCAGCGCAAGGACGAACCCGGTGCACATTTTGTCGAAGTCATTATCATGGGGGAAGGCGGGCAGCACAGAGCTAGAACCTGGCACTGGTTCAAGCACGGCCAATTGTATCGCCGGACGTTGTGCGACGAAACGCGGGTGGCTTAGCCCTTGGTGCGATCCAGGCGCATCTCATAAGCAAACCTTCCCGCCGGGTGCAGGCTTTCTGACAGTAATACAATCGTGCCCGCGCCATCGCGGTAACGCCGCACGGTGCGCAATGCCGGATAGCCCGTAGAGACATTCAGCCGATCTGCCTGGCTTTTATTCAACGCAACCGCTTCCATGCGCTGCATCACGCGTTCAATACTGACATCTCGGTTGGTTTCAATCCACTCCGATATCGACCCTGGCAGGCTGGCAATGATGTCCTTGTCCGGCGCCAGGTCCGCGCGAATATAGACAGCCGTGATCGCTTGCGGTTTCTCGTCGGCGACACGGCGAAAGCCGATCAATTGCATATAATCTCCGGTCAGGCCGAGCCGGTCTAACGTATCTTCATCCGCGGTCTGTGCCGTGCTGATGTCAAAGTGCGAGTCGCGGGCATATTGCAGGATTGAATCAAAATCGCCGATGGGTTGTGCAAAGGCGGGCGTGCCGCGTGCGGCGACGACTGTGCCCGCGCCGCGACGCCGTTCGATCAATCCGTCATCGGTTAGAATGCGCAGCGCATCACGGGCGGTATGCCGTGAAACTTTATACTTGCTGCAGATCTCCATCTCAGTCGGCAAAGCGTCTCCCGGCTTGTATTTTCCGGACGTGATCGCCGTGCGAAATTGCTCGGCCAATTGGCGATAGCGCGGTTGTGCTGTTGGCATTTAAAAGCCCTTTCGCATGTCTTGCCAGGCGGCCGAGAGCATCTCGCGAAAGCGTGGGTCCGCGATGGCAATAAGCGCCTCGGCGCGTTGTTCAATCGTTTTGTGTTTCAGCTCAGCGACGCCGTGTTCCGTCACGACGGTATCAACATCTGCTCGCGCAATCGATGTCGCGTTTTGCTGCAGGCGCGGCACGATACGGCTGATCGTCCCTTGCTTGGCGGTCGAGGTGAGGGCGAGGATGCCGCGACCGGACTCAGATGCTGCGGCGCCGCGTAAAAAGTCGACCAAACCGCCAGTGCCGGAAATCTGGCGGCCTTTGATAAATTCTGCATTGGCTTGACCAAAGAGATCGATCTCAAGGCAGGAATTGATGGCCTTGAAATTAGGGAGCTCTGACAGGGTTGAGATGGCATGCGTATAGGTGACAGGGGCAAACAGGATGCGATCCTCCACCACGACGCGATCATAAAATTCCGACGTGCCGATGGCCACACCGGCTGTGATTGCACCATAGTCTACGGCGACTGCCTCATTGTCCAATAATTCCATCAGTGGCGTTGAGATCATTCCGGCATGGATGCGAAGGTCTTGGTGACTGCGCAAAGCCTTCAATACGGCTTGTTGCACATTACCCAGACCAAATTGCAAAGTGTCGCCATTGTCGCAAAGATCGGCGATGCGCTTGCCTATGATCGCGAATGTGTCGGGCAAATCAGCTTCAGGCATGTCGGCGAGCGGCGTATTGGTTTCAGCGGCGATCGCGAACCGATCCAGCTCAATCGTCGGACCATGCACGGGTGCGCTCATCGCATGATTGATGATCCCCATCAGAGGCACGGACTCACGCGCCAGAATGAGCGTCGAAAAGTCAGCCGAAACGCCCAAGCTGACCCGGCCGGTTTCATCAGGAGGCGACACCATGACGACACCACCATCCAGGGGTGTTTCGGAAAGCCACCTTGTGCTTTGCGTATAGCTGAGGGGTC
>JBCCDZ010000174.1:0-7024 GCA_039030525.1 Pseudomonadota bacterium
CCCGAGATTTTGACACGCGCGCGGCTTATATGTTTGGCAATTCAAAATTCAACGTTCGCGCAATTGAGCAATTTGATCTTCCGAATGCCGTATGGACCAGTTTCGGTATTCTGGGCGGCGCCTGTGATGGTGCCAAAGGATGCCTCATGGACACCGCGCATCTTGGCGCACATACCACGCTGAACTTTCTCAATGTCGGCCTCATTGGCGGCGGCGAACCTCCCACCGATGTCGAGGCCGTACCGGCTTATGACCCGCAAGTAGAGGCGCGCGCCAAAAGCCAAACTGATCTCGCTCTCAAGAGCAACCCAGTGTCTGTGTTCCAAGGCCCTCAATGGGTGCGGTCTTTCCGGTATCAGCAGCAAGGACGGCTCGCAGCCCAAGGCGTGAGAGAAGTTGGCTATTATCAACCCCCAACCCTCGACCCACCGGCGCGCGCTTATCTCGATGGCTTGTGTGCCGGTGAATTTATCGAGCACGCCTGTATTTCGCCAAACGACCCAGCCTTGATGGAGCAGTTGAACGGCGATCATTGGTTTGACCCAAGTCACCTGCTCGACAGCGGGACCGCCATCTATAATCGCTGGTTGGTTGATGAAATCATCGTCTCTCAAATTCTGGAGCCGGCGGTATGATTTTTACAGATGCGACATTCCTCATCTTCCTGGCGGCGATCTTCACAGGCTATTGGCTGCTACAGGACAAGGAAGAACGCCTTAGCCTACTGCTTGTGGCCAGTGCAATTTTTTATGGCTGGTGGGATTGGCGGTTCCTCGGCCTGATTGGTGCAGTCATTCTGGTCAGCTGGGCAGTTGCAAAATATGCAGCGGCGCGCCGAGAAGGGGATGAAGCGAGACGATTGGCCTTGATTGGTGGCATTGTCTTCAATCTCTCGGTCATTGCGATCTTCAAATATTTCGGCTTTTTCGCTGAAAGCGCGCGCGCCATGCTTTCAACGGTCGGGGTTGATCCCGGTTGGACAGCGCTCAACATTCTGTTGCCGGTCGGTATCAGTTTCTACGTCTTTCAAGCGATCTCTTATATTGTCGACGTCGCCCGCGGCGATCTCGCTCCGGAACAGCGGTTGCGGCGCGTTGCACTCTACATCGCTTTTTTTCCGCAATTGGTCGCGGGTCCGATTGTCCGCGCCGCGAGTTTCTTTCCACAAATGGAGCGTGAGAAAACGCTCTCCAGCGCGCTGTTCTTTGCAGGCTTGCGGGCGTTTTTGCTTGGCTTCGCTTATAAAGCCGGCATTGCCGACAATCTCGCACAATTTGTTGATCCGATTTATGGCAATGCCTTAGTGGCTGGCGATACTGAGCTCAGCCAATGGTCAAACCTGGCGCTGATCGGCGCGACGATTGGGTTTGCGGGCTTGATCTATTTTGATTTTGCCGGCTATTCTCTCATGGCGATTGGCGTTGCGCGCTGGTTCGGCTTCTACATTCCTAAGAACTTCAATTATCCTTATTCCAGCCCTTCGATCGAAGATTTCTGGCGCCGGTGGCACATATCCCTATCGAGTTGGTTGCGCGACTATCTCTATATTCCACTGGGCGGCAGCCGCGTGAGTAAACTCAAAACCTATCGCAATCTGATGGCGACCATGGTGCTCGGCGGCTTGTGGCACGGGGCCGCCTGGACCTTTGTTGCATGGGGCGCTTTGCATGGCGCGGCCCTGATATTTCAGAAAGCCGCTTTTCGATCCGATATTGTTCTTCGCTTTGGTCTTGGCCTAATTGCGACGCAGCTATTTGTGTTGCTGACCTGGGTGCCGTTCCGGGCTGAAAGCTTCACGGACACGATGACCATCTGGTCTGCGTTTACAGGTCTGCGTGATGGCGGCAGCGCCGGACTTAGCGCCTGGGTGTGGATGGTTGTTCCACTGATTGCGTTGGATGCGTTTCTCGGTCGCGGCGGTTTCAAACGTCTACCACAAGTCGCGATTCTGCGCCGACCAACATTCTATTGGGGCAGTCTTGGCGTACTTTCAGGCATATTGCTTGCACTTTACCCGTTAGAAGCCTCGCCATTTGTCTACTTTCAATTCTAGTGGCAGGTTAAAGGGGGACGTTGATGAACCGCACACGGACAGATTGCGTTCAGGCACAGAATGCGCCAGAAAAGGGTAACTTTGGGAGATCAAATATGGGCCTAAGCCGCCCCCCGCGCGCTATTACGATTGATGATGTCGCTGAAAAAGCGGGTGTTTCTGCCAAAACTGTCTCTCGTGTTCTGAACAATGAGCCGAATGTGCGACCCGCGAAACGCGAGCTGGTTATGAAAGCCGCGCGCGAGCTTGGGTATCGTCCCAATCCTGCTGCACGCAGCCTGGCCGGGGCCCGCTCATTCTTGATCGCGCATCTGCATGACAATCCCGTCCCGGAATATATTACAGCCGTGAATACCGGCATCTACGAAGCTTGCCGGGCCAATGGCTATTTTCTATTGCCTGAGCCCGTCGACCGCACGGCGCCAGATTTTCTCGACCGCTTGCAGAGCTTTCTAATGACGTCGCGGGCTGACGGTGTCGTTCTGACGCCGCCGCTTTGCGATGATCCGGATATCCTGGCGCTGCTAAATGACAATGGTACAGACTATGCCAGTCTGTCGCCCGCGCGCCAGCCCGAGAACACGCCCGTCATGCGCTTGGACGATCGTTTGGCAGCGATGGAAATGGTGCGGCACCTGGTTGGGCTGGGACATCAGAGAATCGCCTTTATCGCCGGTCCCGCAGGACATAACGCGTCGACCGGTCGTCATGAAGGATATCTGGATGCGATGAATGAAGCCGGGATCAAAGTCTCGCCGGATCTTATCTCTGAAGGGGATTATTCGCTGCGCTCTGGTCTGGAAGCGGCTCGGAAACTGATTACCGCAAATCCCAAGCCAACCGCCATTTTTGCCGCCAATGATGATATGGCTGTTGGCGCGATGACGGCCGTTATGGCTGCCGGTCTACAAGTGCCAGGGCAAATCTCGATTGCGGGCTATGACGATACGCGCCTCGCTTCCGCCGTTTGGCCGCCATTGACCACGATCCGTCAACCCGTCGTTGAAATGGGTCGTCGGGCTGCAGAACGCTTGATGAAAACCGATGATGATAAAGGTCTGGAAGAAGTGTTCGACTTTGACCTGATCGTGCGTCAATCCACAGGTAAAGTTTCCGCGTAATTGCCGCACTTGTCGATCATTTGACTTGTGCTGAGGCGCGACGCCGCTAAACCCTTCTCCAAATCATGGAGGAAGACGATGCGTTTTGCCCTTTCCGTGGTCGCAGCGAGTGCCATTCTGGCGGCGTGTGCCACCGCGACAGAAGATACGACCCAATCCCTTGCAACAGAAGCCGAGACCAGTGTGACGGAAGAGACCGAGACCGTTTTGGAGCAGCCAGATATAGCCGCCACAGACCCATATCTCTGGATGGAAGAGGTCGAAGGCGAGGCCGCTCTGGCCTGGGTCAACGCGCAGAACGACCGTTCTTTGGCGGCAATTCAGGCCGAGCCCGTCTATGAGGACAATTACGCCAAGGCGCTCGATCTCGCGACCTCGAATGACCGGATCCCGTACGGTACCGTGCGGGACGGACTGGTTTACAATTTCTGGCAGGATGAAAGCAATGTCCGCGGCCTTTGGCGCCGAACCACTCTGGAAAGCTACAAGAGCGATGCTCCAGAATGGGAGACGGTGCTCGATTTCGACAAATTGTCCGCCGATGAGGACAAGAATTGGGTGTTCAAAGGCTCAAACTGTTTCAAGCCCCAGGACGCTGATAAAACGCTTTGCTTTGTGTCGCTGTCCGATGGCGGCAAGGATGCTGTGATCAATCGCGAATTCGACCTCGACAACAAGACCTTCGTGGAGGGTGGATTTGTCACCGACGAAGCCAAACAAGGCCTGGCCTGGATTGACCATGACACGGTCCTTATCGGTACTGATTGGGGGGGCGACGGATCGACATTGACGGAGTCCGGCTATCCGAGTTCTGTCCGGCTGTGGCAGCGGGGTCAGGCGTTGGCAGACGCGATCGAGCTTTATGCGGGACAGACGACGGATGTCGGCATCTGGCCATGGTCGTCTGAGCTAGATGACGGCACGATGATTTATGGCGCGGTCGAATCCGATACGTTCTTTACCCGCACTTATTATCTAATTGAAGATGGCGAAGCGATTGCATTCCCGATTCCTAAGAAAGCCAATCTTGGGGGCGACTATAAAGGCTGGCAATTTGTCAGACTACAGGAAGACTGGACGGTTGATGAGGATACGTTCCTGACCGGCGATCTGCTCGCGTTCAATCTCCAGCAATTCCTCGATACCAAGGAGCTGCCGCCGGTCGACCTCGTCTTCCGCGCCAATGAGCGTCAGGCGGTGAACGGCGTGGCGGTATCAAAATCAGCCGCACTTTTGTCAATAAACGACAACGTCGCCAGTCGGATACTGCGCCTGGAGCATAGTGAGACCGAAGGCTGGACCACAACGGATGTGGCATTACCTGGCACCGGCCAGGCTGGCATTGCTTTCGCGGATGAAGATGAAGAGACAGTTTTCGTCAATTATGAAGGCTTCCTCAGCCCGGACAGTCTGCTCACGTATGATGCCGAAACGAACACAACGGCCAGCCTGAAATCGCTGCCTGCCAAGTTCGATACGGATGGCCTGGTCGTGCACCAGAAAGAAGCGATATCGAAAGACGGGACCAAGATTCCATATTTCGTTGTCCATCGCGAAGGCATCGAACTGGATGGCTCGACGCCCACTCTTCTTTACGCCTATGGCGGCTTCCAGGTCTCGATGCGACCAAGTTATAGCGGCGGCATTGGTCGCATGTGGCTGGAACGGGGCGGCGCTTATGTGCTCGCCAATATTCGCGGTGGTGGCGAGTTTGGGCCAGCATGGCATCAGGCCGGATTGAAAGGCGAGCGCCAGCGCATCTTTGATGATTTCATCGCGGTTGGCGAAGACCTGTCGGCCAAAGGCATTACCAGCCCTGAACATCTTGGCATAATGGGCGGCTCGAATGGTGGTCTGCTAATGGGCGTCATGATCACGCAGCGTCCGGATCTCTGGAATGCGGTTGTGATTCAAGTGCCGTTGCTCGAAATGCTGCGCTATCACAAATTGTTGGCGGGCGCGTCCTGGGTCGAAGAATATGGTGATCCAGACGTCGCTGAAGAGCGGGCCTTTCTGGAAACCGTCTCTCCTTATCACAATTTCGATGCTGGCACCGATTACCCGACGCCTCTCTTTGTGACGTCGACCAAGGATGACCGGGTCCACCCTGGCCATGCCCGCAAGATGGCGAAGCTGTTCGAGGATGCCGGCAAGCCATTCCTCTATTATGAGAATGTTGATGGCGGCCATTCGGCTGCCGCCAACCAGAAAGAGCGCGCCAAGCGGACCGCTCTGGAATTCTCTTACCTCTATGATCGTCTGTTCCCGCAGGACGCGGCGGAATAGATAGACTCAAATGATTTCGAGCGTAGATTGTTCTGATGACCTCTACGCTCGAAATCACGCCTGTCGCCGGAGCACTTGGCGCGGAGATTCACGGGATCAGTCTCGCCGAAGATCTTTCAAATGCACAGTTTGATGAAATCCATCAGGCCTTTCTCGATCATCACGTCATCTTTTTTCGCGATCAGCATGACCTCTCTCCCGATGCGCAAAAACGCTTCGCGCGCCGGTTCGGAACGCTGAACGTCCATCCATATGTCAAAGGCATGGAGGGTCATCCGGAACTGCTCGAAATCATCAAGGAACCAGAGGACCAGCTGAACTTTGGCGGGGGGTGGCACTCAGACATGTCCTTCCTGGAAGAACCTGCGCTTGGTTCGATCCTGTATGGCATTGAAGTTCCAGCCTTTGGCGGTGATACGCTTTTTGCCAATCAGATCGCCGCTTATGAGGCCCTGTCCGACGGCATGAAGACGATGCTGGGTGGCCTCAACGCCATCCATTCGGCCAGCCGTGAATACAGTCATAAAGGTCAGTCAGCGCAAGCCCGGCAATCCATGCAGTCTTCCACGGCGACCGATGCGCCTGAATTCGAACATCCGGTGGTGCGCACGCATCCGGAAAGTGGCCGCAAGGGCCTGTATATCAATCCGGCATTCACGTTGCGCTTCGCCGGAATGACCAAGCGCGAAAGCCGGCCCTTGCTGAATTTCCTGTTCGACCATTCGCGTGATGAGCGGTTCACCTGTCGTTTTCGCTGGAGTGAAGGCGCCGTCGCGTTTTGGGATAATCGATGTTGCTGGCACTATGCGCTGAATGATTATCCAGGACAGCGACGTCATATGCGCCGCGCCACTGTGAACGGCGATCGCCCTTTTTAGCGATTGCTGGATTTCAAGTCCGACGCCCGCGTCGCTCGCTAACCCGGAAACGCGCCCGCTTTGCTCAGGCTCGAGCTCACCTTGTGTCCCAAGACGGTTTCTAGCCAATGTGCCGTATCGATCAGCTTGCTCAGATCCAGACCTGTCTCGAAGCCTGCTCGTTCGAGCATATAGACAACATCCTCCGTTGCGACATTGCCCGTTGCCGCGGGTGCGAACGGACAGCCACCAATGCCGCCGCAGCTCGCATCGATGACATCAACCCCAGCCTCAACCGCGGCCGCGACATTGGCGAGACCGGCCCCGCGTGTGTCATGAAAGTGCAGGCGCAGATAGACATCCGGAGCTTCCATGCGCACGCGCTCAACCATTGTGCGCACGTCCCATGGCGTTGCGACTCCGATC
The DNA here is from genome assembly GCA_039030525.1 of Pseudomonadota bacterium. GTDB lineage: Bacteria > Pseudomonadota > Alphaproteobacteria > Caulobacterales > Hyphomonadaceae > Henriciella. The sequence continues at coordinate 6,744 of JBCCDZ010000174.1, forward strand.
GTGTCGCCGAGCCCGACTTCAGCGACCCCAGAGCGTTGCGCTTGCGCGGCGAGATTGGCCACTACACCAGGATCGACTTCACCCGAAAAAGGATCGCCAAAGGCGACTGAAATCGTCGCTGATAATGGAATGCTCGCTTCGTGAACCAATGGTGCGCATGCCGCTAGCATGTCGGCGCTTTGTTGCGGCGTCATCCGCTGATTGCGCCTTGCAACTGGATCAACATTTCTCAATGGATGCGAGCAATATGAGCAATCCCACTGGTCAATCGCCATCCTCAC
>JBCCDZ010000175.1:0-6984 GCA_039030525.1 Pseudomonadota bacterium
TATGAGCACCGCCTGATCGACGACATGGTCGCCGCGGCGATGAAATGGTCCGGCGGCTATGTCTGGGCCTGTAAAAACTACGATGGCGATGTGCAGTCCGACACGGTTGCGCAAGGCTATGGCTCGCTCGGCCTGATGACCTCGGTTCTGATGACGCCGGACGGCAAGACGGTTGAAGCGGAAGCCGCCCACGGCACCGTGACCCGTCACTATCGCAACCATCAGAAAGGCGAAGCTACCTCGACCAATTCGATCGCCTCAATCTTTGCCTGGACGCGCGGCCTGCAGCATCGCGGCCGGATGGACAATACGCCAGAGGTCACCGCCTTTGCGCAAAAGCTGGAAGACACGATTATTAAGACGGTCGAGCGCGGACAGATGACCAAGGATCTGGCGCTTCTGGTCGGGCCTGAGCAAGAATGGCTGACCACGGAAGGCTTCCTCAACGCGGTTGGGGAGAATTTCGAACGCGCCATGTCCGCAGGCTGATTTGGCGCTGGGGATCAACATCCGACCAGCCGTCCCGGGCGATGAATATGCGCTCGGGGTGGTTGGCGCGGCGACATTCCTGGAAAGCTATAGCGAAACCATTCCTGGCCCGGACCTAATCGCGCATTGCCGCACGCAGCATGCGCCAGAGGTCTACAAAGCCTATATTACCTCCAATGATCCAAATTATGCCTGCTGGATCGCCGAATCCACGGCCACGCGCGCGCCCGTTGGCTATGCCGTCACCAGCGCGGTCGAGGCCCCAACAGAGGGCCAGCCCGGCGATATTGAGCTGAAGCGGATTTACGTCTTCTCCAAATATCACGGCACCGGCACGGGCCGCGAGCTGATGACATATGCGCTCAAACACGCCCGCGAAATTGGCGCCACCCGGATGCTGCTGGGTACTTATGACCAGAATCACCGTGCTGTTGCTTTCTATCAACGCGCCGGGTTCGAGAAAGTTGGCGAACGGCAATTCCCCGTCGGCGATCAGGTGTTCAACGATATCGTCATGGGTGTGCGACTTTAGGAACGCGCTCTGCGTCCCCCTGGCACAGCGGGTAATCCGGCCGCCTGCCAATGCTAAAGCACGCCGAAGGTTGATTTTCGCCTCTATTCATCCTCAGATCGACGAACTCGTTTCAGATCTGTGTTTGACGAGGTCCGTTTGTTAGAGGACGTGTAAAATGACAAAATATCTTTCCTGTTCGGTCGCGCTTATCGCTCTCACGAGTCCATTGGCGATCGCGCAAGACGCCGATCCGATTTCGACCGATGCAATCTATGCCTGCGCTGAAATTGCCGACGATGCTGAACGCTTGAGCTGTTATGATGAGACGGTCGGCCGCTTCGAGGCCGCTGAAGCGGCTGGCGAGGTGACGACGATTAGCAAAGCCGAGATTGAAGAAATCAAAGAAGACTCCTTCGGGTTTTCGCTGCCCTCAATCCCGCGCATTGTCATGCCGAAACTTGGCGGCGGCAACACGTCGGACATTGAGCAGGTCACGCTGGCCGTCGCTGATGTCGAGCGCCTGCGGTACGATAATCTACGCGTCACGCTCGAAAATGGTCAGGTTTGGGAGCAAACAGACGGAAAACGCGTTCAATTCTCCAAACGCCTTGGCGTCGAGTCTGCGTCCATCAAGCGCGCCACATTTGGCAGTTTCATGATGAAGCTGGACGACGGGGCAAGTTTTCGCGCGAAACGCGTTCAATAAGCAGAGCCGCCGCGCCAAACCACAAACAAGCTGAGCGTGTGATGATAAAAAAATGGCGGGCCCGAAAGCCCGCCATTCTCATTGATCATTGCGCGCGGCTTAGAAAGCAGCCTTAACGCCGACGGTCCACAAACGGCCAAGTGTCTCATAGGCACTTGGGAATGTGTTACCAAAGTTACGGGCGGTTGAGCCAGCTTGGTTACCAACGATCGGTGGATCTTCGTCGAAGATGTTCCGAACGTTCGCCGACAGGGTCACGTTCTCGTTGATGTCCCATGCGCCAGACAGGTCAAAGCGATGCTGTGCTTCGATCTCTTCGAACCCGTCAAAGGTTGCGCCACGCTGACTTTCCTGGACTTCAACTTCGCCAAAGTAGCGCCACAGCAGAGACGCTGTGTACGGGCCTTTGCGCCATGTCGAACGCTGGTTGAAGCGAAGCTCAGGGGTTGGCTGACAGTCATTACCGAACTTGCCGAGGCAGTCTGTAATACCTGTGAACTCAGTTGCCTGGCTCTCATTAGCAAGTTGCAAAGTTGCGAACAGACCAAGGCTCAGCTCACCATATTCAGCAAGATCCCAATCTGTGCTGAGGTTGAAGTCCACGCCTTCTGCACGACGGAAGTCGAGATTAGTCGTCAGAACTTCAACACCGGCACCAGATGTCGACGTGGTTCCGCCAATCCGGTTAATCTTCGCACAATCTTCTGCAAAGTTACGGACATAACAATTGTCCAGAACTTCCTGAGGATTGAACTCGCCGATTTCGTCTTCAATCTCGATGTCATAATAATCGAGCGTGACGACCGCGTTCGTCATGTTGCCGAACGTTGGAGCTTGCCAGGTCATCCCGATGGTAAAGGTATCAGCGGTCTCAGGCTGCGGAAGATTAAGTGGATCCGTACCTTCGAACGTGTTGATCTGACCCGATACGATATCGTTGACGAGACCGATACGCGCCGGGAGCACGCCGGTTGCGATACAGTTGTCACGAAGCACAGTATCCGCAGCCAGAGCATTGGCGATCAGGGTCGCGTCTGGGTCACCGTTTCCATCCAGGAAGATCGGGTTGCCGTTCGAGCATGGATCGAAGGCAGCGTCTTCCAGGCCAGTAACAACTGGGCTACCGAGTTCTTCAACGTTCGGCGCACGAACAGCTTGCTGCTGCATGACGCGGAAGCGAAGACCATCGATGATTTCCCAGTTCAGACCGATTTTCCAGGTTTCGTTATTCCCGAACGTGGAATAATCAGCCGTCCGGAAACCGGCTTCGAGTTGCAGGTCCTGCGCGAATTCCATGTCTTGTACGATCGGAACAAAACCTTCTGCGAAGAATTCTGTTACGTCGAACTCAGAGATGATGGGCGCTTGTGTCCCGCCGGCTCCGCCAAGACAGCTGGTTGGTGGCTCTTTGAGACACTCGTCAGGAGTCGTGCTGCCGATCTCTTCGCGATACTCTGTACCGACTGAAAGCGTGATCGGGTCTGCTGCCATTGGGAACTTCAGTCCAGCTACTGGACCAAAGGCAACCGCGCTGAATACGTTCTGACGGTACTCAGATTTCAGGATCGCTGTCGCGCTGTTCGCTGCGGCCATTGCGGGTGTGATTGACCCAAAGCCAGTCGAGAACAAGTCAATCGGGACACAGCCATCTGTGATATCACCTGCAGGTGTCTCACACTGTGTCGCGCTGACCGTGTTCAGGGCGTCCGCAAATGCGGAAACATTGGTGTAACCCGCATTGATGTCCGTCCGGTCTGCCTGTGCGTGGGAGTAATAAACGTCATAGTCCCACTCACCATACAGATCACCGCGAAGACCCGTTATGATCTGGAAATTGTTCGAGTCATAATTGGTCGAACGTGTTCCAAGCTCGAGCGTACGACGACGAACAGGTGTTGTGATTGAGTCGCCAAGGTCGAAAATGCCGTTGCCGTTCAGGTCGTTGACGCCAGCTTCAGCAAGACCGAAGCCGCCTGCAATATCAAGCGATCCGTTCACATTGTCGATAATGTCCTGTCGCGCAGAGTCGGACAGGAACGGGTTGGCCAGCGGAATTTCAAACTGGTTCCCGAAGACACCGGATGGCGCAACTTGTTGGCGAACGTTGATCGCGGAGAAGTTTGCGCGACCATAAGCTTCAAAGTTGTTGTTGATCTCATAACGGCCAGTTGCCATGCCGACAAAACGCTCTTGCGGCGTTTGCAGATAGTTAAACGGGCTGAAGTTGAAACGAGAACAACGTGGGCCAGTGGTGCCGTCATTGAGGAACTGAATGGTGCCGCCTGGAAGGTCCAGAGCGGTTGGCATTGCAGTCGTTGAACCAACACCGGTTGACGCGAGTGTTGCGTTTGGCGCGTCACAGTTAGCGTCTGGGCTAGCAGGCGCACCGCCTTCGTTCGGTCCATTTGCGGTCGAAACGCCAAACTCTGAATAGTCTCGGTCGCCCAGAAGGACGCCCTTACGGTCGGTATAATCGACAGCCAATGCGACATTGCCGCGGCCATCATCAAGGTTGGATCCGATCAAAGCTGAAATGCTGTACACTTCTGAATCGCCCCAAAGCTCACCGTCGCCCTGCTCAGAGAAGCGGTACTTTGAATTGATTTCAACGCCTTCGAAATCGTCTTTCAAAATGAAGTTTACGGCACCCGCCATAGCGTCAGAACCATACACCGCTGATGCACCGCCGGTTACGACGTCAATCCGCTCTAGCATGGTCACCGGGATCGCCGACACATCGACTTCACCGCCGACATCAAACGGGACCATACGTTTGCCGTCGACGAGCACCAATGTCCGGTTCGCATCGAGGCCACGCAGATCGACGGTCGTGGCACCTGATGTACCATTATTGACGTTCTGGTTGTCGCCCGGCAGCGCGATCGGCAGATCGCGGAATAGACGCTCAACTTCAACCGTTTGCGTCAGCGCAAACTCTTCTTGTCCAACCGTCGTGATCGGGCTCGAAGATACGATCCCTGGGGACTGAATACGTGTACCGGTGATAATGACTGTGCTTTGACGCAGATCATCTGCATCGGCAGACTCAGATGTTTCAGCATCTGTTGCCTGCGCCATTGTCGGCATGGCGCAGAGACCGAGTGATGCGCCAGCCATTACAGATGTAGCAAGCAGACGGCTTTTTATAGTGTTCCTTCTCACAGGAGATCCTCCAAATTGTGGTGGGTTTCGCTCAATTTCCAAGAGCGACTCGGACTGTTCCGTTCCGAGGTTGGGAGACGCTATGAGACGTATCACATTTTCGTCAAATTTAGATCGAGATCGACGATTCGAATACTGTGACAATGTGACTATAAAGTCTCACATTAACCGTGATTCAACGTAATCATTGAAGTTTTTTTTGATTATATTACGATAAAGCAATGTTTCTCGATCGCCATGATCACGCATTATCACGGCAAATTTATTGGACATCTGCTCCTGCGATCACGGCAAGCCAAAGCGGGCGAAGCGATTGCGGAAGTCGCAGAATACAAAACGGGCCGGAGCAAATGCTCCGGCCCGCTCTTGAGGCCTTGAGACTGGCGCAGAACTGGTCGGTTTAAGAAACCGGTCCTCGGGGTAAGAGACCAACCGACCAGAGGGCGTTCTGGCGCTAATACAGGTTGCGTCGATCGCGACGATCTTCGCGTCGATCCTGTATGTTCTCAAGGCGGTCAACTCGATCTTCCAGACGGTCCAGCGGACCATGATTGACGGCGCGGTCGCGGCGGTCTTCGCGGCGATCAATCTTATTCTCGCGCCGGTCGATACGGTCTTCAATATAATCGAGACGGGAACCCTGTTTGATGACGCCCTTGCGTTCGAGACGATCGAGACGATTATCAAACCGTTCAAATCGTTCAGCCGGCCCAGCCATGGCCACTGGGGCAATCAAAGGCGCGGCCAAAGACGTGGCCAGTACGAGTGTGGTAATTTTCAGCATGCGATCCTCCATATTTTTCGTTCGCATGCAAGGTCAAACGTATTTCCTCGCACACTCCGTCGAAAAAAAATTGAATAAATTCAAGTATGAACAGACATTCAGAATCCAACACCATGACCCGAACGTGCGGCGCTTGAGGGTTTCGCCATAATCGCCCATAGCTATTTTGGTATTCATTCCGGGGGAAATTGAAATGAAACCAACATGCTGGATCGCGGCCCTAAGTGCGTCTTTCCTGCTCTCGGCGTGTTCGGCCACCCCGACCGCAACTCCCGATCCAAGCTGGGAAGTGATCTTTGATGGCGAGAGCCTCGCCGGATGGACACCGAAAATTGTCGGGCAAGCCGCAGGCAGCGACACGACACAAATCTTTCGTGTCGAAGACGGCGCGATCATCGTGTCTTACGAGGCTTATGATCAATTTGACGGCGCCTTCGGGCATTTATTCTTCGCCGACGACCTGTCCGACTATCGCTTGCGATTTGAGTATAAGTTCTTTGGCGATCAGGCTGAAGGTGGCCCGGGTTGGGCGTTCATGAATAGCGGCGTCATGGTGCATGCCCAGGCGCCTGAGACGATGCAGCAAGACCAGGCTTTCCCGGTCTCGGTTGAGGCTCAATTGCTTGGCAAACGATCGGCAGAGGCGAGCCGCACGACCGCCAATATCTGCACGCCCGGCACGCATATCGAGATGGATGGAGATCTGGTGACAGATCATTGTATCGGGTCTGACACGCAAGCCGGCATTGTCGGCGAATGGGTCCGTTTCGAGATTGAAGTTCGCGGCGGCGAGACGATGCGCCTGCTGATTGCCGGCGAAGAGGCCTTCGTTCTGGACAATCCGACTTACGACTCTGGGGATGGCGACGTCGCGCAACTCGGCGCTTCAGGCCCGGTCACGCATGGCTATTTCGCCTTGCAGGCCGAAAGCCATCCGGTGGCGTTTCGGAATATTGAATTAGTGCGGTTAGAGCCCGCCCCGTGAGCCGTCAGGCGACCAATTCGACGCGGTAGCTTTCAATCACCGTATTGGCGAGCAGCTTCTCGCACATGTCTTTAACCCGCGCTTCTGCATCGGCTTCGGACACACCGTCCAGGTCGAGCTCGATGACTTTGCCAATCCGCGCGCCGGAGACTTCGCCAAAGCCCATCCGGCCGAGCGAGTCGGCGACGGCCTTGCCTTGAGGGTCGAGGACGCCGGGTTTCAGGCCAACATGAACAATCGCTTTCATGGGAATCGCGCTCCGATCTCTTGAGTCGCGCTCCGTCTACCCCAAACCGCGCCCTATCGGAAGACCAGATAAGCGATCAATGCAGCCAAAACCGCAA
>JBCCDZ010000176.1:0-6946 GCA_039030525.1 Pseudomonadota bacterium
CAAACTTTCCGGGGGGATGGCCTTCCTTCTCAACGTCACTGAAACTGTCCAGGCCGATGACTGGTTCTGAGCCGGTTCGAGCTCAGCAAATGTCACCTCATGGCCGACCGGGACGAAGACTGGATCATAGCCAAAGCCCATTTCGCCGCGAGGGGGCCAGGTCAGATTTCCGTGCACTTCGCCGCGAAACGTCACTTCATGTCCGTCTGGCCAGGCGACGGCGAGGCAGGAGACGAAGTTGGCGCTGCGATCGGTTGCCGCGATGGCTTGCAGTTCGCGTTCAACCTTTTCCATGGCTTTGTAAAAGTTGCGCGGCTCGCCGGCCCAGATGGCGGTATGGACCCCGGGCATGCCGCCCAAGGCGGTGACTTCCAGGCCGCTATCGTCAGATAAAGCCGGGGCATTGGTCGCTTGCGCGGCGGCGCGGGCCTTGATCAACGCGTTGCCTTCAAATGTGAATTCGGTTTCGTCCGGTTCCGTTAGGTTAAGGTCATTTGCGGACATGACCTGAAAGCCCAGTGGTTCAAAAAGATCTTTCAGTTCAACCACTTTGCCTTTGTTGTGCGTGGCGGCGACCAGACGCCCTGGTTCTAGCTTTCGCGACATAAGCTGTGGCTCCGTTCTTGCTTTTCTAACGAATAACCTTATCGTTTAACGGTAAGTTTGTGACTTTCTGCTATGTGACAAACGTAGCGATATGACAAAAGGATAACGCCAACGCATGTCAGGCACTCGCAAGAATTCAATGGCAGCGGTTCTGTCAACCGTGGTGACCGTGATTTTCTGGCTCGCCATCGTGCTGGGCACGTTTTTGTTTATTATTCTGGGCATTGGTCTGCTTGGCAGCTTGAATGGCGGAGAATTAGACCTGCCATTGATCGAAGCGCGCGCCGATGGCGTTCCAACCGGTCGAATCGTTGCGGCCCTGATCGGATTGGTCGTGTTCGCCCCTGGCATTGCATATGTCTGCGCGCAATTGCGGCGAATCCTGTCGACTTTGGCAGAGGGCGATCCGTTCGTGCCGGAAAATGCACCGCGGCTCACCCGGATTGCAATTGCGATTGGTCTGATCGAAGGCATTCGCATCCTGTCTGTTCTGGTTCTCGCCACGACGATCGATCTTGGCGAAGGCTATGTCGCAAGTATCAATATTAATCTCGCCGTCTGGGGCGCAGTCATCGTGCTGCTCATCCTGGCGCAAGTCTTCAAAGAGGGCACTCGCCTTCGCGAAGAAGAAAAAATGACAATTTAGGAGGGCCATACGATGTCTATTCGAGTGACCCTTGATCGGGTTTTGTTGGAAAAAAGAATGTCACTGACCGAGCTGTCAGAACGCGTCGGTGTGACTCTCGCCAATCTGTCCATTCTGAAAACAGGCAAGGCCAAAGCCGTGCGGTTCTCAACGCTGGAGGCGCTGTGCCGTGAGCTGGATTGCCAGCCCGGTGATATCCTCGTGTTCGAGGACGGCCAGGCGAACAAGAAGAGCGAAGCGGCTTAGCTGAGCTGATCGGCTAAGAGCTGTAGCGCGAACGCAGCGAACAGATACATATTCTCTTTGCGGTCTGTGAGACCGGTTTCTAAGGTGCCTGCGCGCTCCGTCCCCTCGCCTGCAATCGCGGCGCAGACATGACCAGCGGCATCGCCATAGCCATTGCCGCCTGGCCCGGATGCGCCGGTTTCGCAGAGGCCCCAATCCGCCCGCATCTTGTTTCGAATGATGCCCGCCATCAGCAGCGCATATGGCTCGGTTGAGGATCGATGCCCTTGCAAATCGTCCTTGCTGAGCCCCATCAGGCCTTTAAAAGCGGCCGGCGTATAAATTATCCCGGCGCCGCGATAAAAGCGTGACGCGCCTGGTACAGCTAGCAAGGCGGCTGAAATCAAGCCGCCCGATGAGGATTCCCAAATCGCAACTTTCTCGCTGCGCGATAGAAGCTTGGCGCCGATCTCTTCAGCCAGAGGCAGCAAGCGATCCATGCCTTAACCCAAAGCCGCTTTTTGCGCCGCGAAAAGCTCGTTGCAGCCTTTTTCGGCCAGGGCCATCATCGTGTCGACTTCAGGCCGCGTCATGGGGCGTTCCTCGCCAGTGCCCTGCACCTCGATAAAGCCGCCATCAGAGCTCATCACGACATTCATGTCGGCTTGCCCGGCGCTGTCTTCGGGATAATCGAGGTCAAGCACAGGCACGTCCTTGAAGACGCCAACCGAGATCGCCGCCGCTTGTTTGAGGATCGGGTCGCGTTTGATCACGCCCTCATCCTTGAGATAGCGACAGGCCAAAGCCAGCGCGACGAAGCCGCCCGTGATTGAAGCCGTCCGTGTGCCGCCATCGGCCTGAATGACGTCGCAATCGATCGTGATCTGGTTTTCGCCAAGTGCTTCCAAGTCGACGACAGAGCGCAAGCTGCGCCCGATCAAGCGTTGGATTTCCTGCGTCCGGCCAGACTGTTTACCCGCAGCGGCTTCGCGCCGTCCGCGTGTATGTGTGGCGCGCGGCAGCATGCCATATTCGCCGGTGACCCAGCCGCTGCCTGTGCCGCGCATCCAGCCTGGAACCTTGTCGGTCCAGCTGGCTGTGCAAAGCACATGTGTGTGGCCGAACTTGGCGAGGCAGGAGCCTTCTGCATAGCGCGTGACGCCGGTTTCCAGGGAGATGTCTCGAAGCTGATCCGCGGCGCGGCCTGAAGGGCGAGCGAAGTCTGTCATCTGTTTGTATCTTTCTTAGCTTGAGCTGCTCGGCGCAAATTGCGGGTTTTGCCTCTTGTGTCTAGGCTCGCAGATGAAACGAAGGGGACACGCGTGGACTTGAAGGAGATGAGCGCCCGTGCGGAACGGTCTAAACGCCCGCGCCGGAGCTTTGGTTATGAAGTCGCGCGCGTGCTGTTTTACGGCCTCTATAGATTGATGGGATGGCGGGTGCTTGGCGAAGCGCCATCAGACAAGAAACTGGTCATCATCGCCGCCCCACATGAAACCAATTGGGACCTCACGCAAATGCTGGGCATCGCCTTCTATTATCGCATCCCGGTGCGCTGGATGGGCAAGAAAAGTCTCGGCGAAGGGACGTTTGGCTGGTTGATGCGTTGGTGGGGTCTGTTGCCGGTGGATCGCAAAGGGGCGGGCAATCTGGTCGAGCAAGTCGTCGAGGCCTATCAGGCTGCTGACGAGATGGCGCTGGTCATTGCACCAGAAGGCACGCGCGCCGACGTCAAAGCCTGGAAGACCGGCTTCTACAATATCGCCGCGGCGGCCAAAGTGCCGGTGGCGCTCGGCTTTATCGACTATGCCAACAAGTTTGGCGGGCTTGATGGCACATTGGTGCCGAGCGGAGATTATGAAGCCGATATGGAGGCGGTAGCTGATTTTTATCGTCATCGCGTATCGCGGTTCAATCATCCCCTCACAGGCGCTTCGATGGACGGAACAAGCAGCGATCTTTAATAAATCTTAGCGATCCTTTGCCTGTAAAACAGACGCGGGCTGCCGGGCCCGCTGAATCAGGCGATGATCGGTATCCACGATGTTGAGCGCATGCTGATGATGCCGTGGAACAGACTGTTCGGCGTTTCAGCTTTCTGCGTTGCAGAGAAACGAGCCGATTGAAACTAAGGGCTGCGCGGCCTATTCAATAAGCATGAGCGAACCCCAGTCTTTTATGCAGGCGCTGAATCAGCGCTCGCGCGATATTTTCCGGCAAATTGTCGAGACCTATCTCGAAACGGGTGAGCCCGTCGGGTCGCGCACGCTATCCAAGGCCGGGATAGATCTTTCCGCGGCATCGATCCGAAATGTGATGTCAGATCTCACCGATATGGGCCTGCTCGACGCGCCGCATGTCTCAGCTGGCCGAATGCCGACACATGCCGGTTTGCGTCTTTTCGTTGATGGTTTTCTCGAAATGGGTGACCCAGGCGAGTCAGACCGGGCGGCGATTGAAGGCCGGTTGAACGGTGCGGGCCGGGATCTGGGCGGCGTGCTGAAAGAAGCCTCATCGCTGCTCTCCGGATTGGCGGGCGGTGCTGGCCTGGTCTCTTCGCCAACCCAGGATGCAGCGGTCCGGCATGTTGAGTTTGTACCGCTTTCGACTGGCGAAGCGCTCTGCGTGCTGGTCAAGGAACAGGGCGAGGTCGAAAACCGGCTGGTGAAAATCCCGCCCGGCTTGCCGCAAACCGTATTGATCGAGGCTGGCAATTATCTCGCCGCCCGGATGAAGGGTCGAACTCTGCATGAAGCCTCCGCTGAGGTGCGCGCAGAGATTGCGACCCGCCAGGCGCAGCTGGATGCGGTGACGGCGGATCTGGTGCAGCGCGGTCTGGCGGAATGGAGCGGGGCAGCGCCCGGCGAAGAGCGGCGGCTGATCATTCAGGGGCGGGCCAATCTGCTGGACGACACCGCCGCGGCAGAAGATATGGAGCGCGTGCGGCAACTGTTCGATGCATTGGAACGCCAGCAAGGCTTGCTGGAAGTGCTTGATTCGACACGGGATGCTGATGGCGTGCGCCTGTTTATCGGTTCAGAAAACAGTCTTTTTCCGTTATCGGGTTCAAGCGTGATTGTGGCACCCTATATGAACGCCGAACGTCAGGTCATTGGCGCGCTCGGCGTGATTGGACCGACACGGTTAAATTATGCGCGGGTGATTCCAATGGTTGACTATACCGCACGGATGGTTGGAGAGGTGCTGGGAAAGCGCCGCCAGGAATGAGTGAGTGAAGTATGAGTGACGAAACAGTCAAAGACGACAATGCGCCGGAGCTGGGTCAGAACGCGACTCATGCCGAGTTGAAAGCTGCAGCAGACGATATTCTGAAAGCCGCTAAGGCGGCAGAACCAGCTGCAGAAACCGAAGCGGATACCGAGTCCGCCGATTCTGTCGACGAACCGATTGAGCTGACCGTCGAGCAGCAAATGCTGGCCCTCGAAGTCGAAAAGCAAGAGCTGCGCGATCAAATGCTGCGCGCCATGGCCGAGATGGAAAATCTGCGCAAACGCTCTGAACGGGAAAAAGCTGAGGCGCGCATCTATGCGATTGAGAAATTTGCGCGCGACTTGCTGAACGTCTCAGACAATATGGCGCGCGCGCTAGAGGCGCTGCCAGAAGCTGAACGAGAGGCGCTGACCGATGGCGGCAAGGGCCTGTTGGGCGGCATTGAGATGACGCAAAAAGAGCTGCACACGGTGCTGACACGGCATGGCGTGACTGCGATTGAGGCGGAACCCGGCGCAGCCTTTGATCCGAACCTGCATCAGGCGGTCGCGAATATTCCATCAGAGCACCCGAATGGCACAATTGCGAGCCTGTTCCAGTCCGGCTGGAAGATCGGCGACCGGACCCTTCGCGCGGCAATGGTTGCGGTGAGTGCGGGTGAGGCGAATTAGATTAAGCGGCAAAATTTAGATCGCTCATCCCCGCGCAGGCGGGGACCTCACGCGAACTTAGTCTGGACAGTCAGCACAAGGTCCCCGCCTGCGCGGGGATGAGCGGTGTGAGCATTAGCCGCCCACGCGCCATGCCGTCACAGAGCCAGGTTGCCAGTTCGGCACAATGATCAGATCCCCGATCCGCGTCAGATCGTTCTGATAGACCGGGAATTCCGTCATATCGTGAAACGCATTGGTCTGTCCGTCAGCGGTGACATGCCAAATCAGGCCAGGCCAGCTCGATACGAGATAGCTGCCATCATCGAGCACGGCGATGCCGTCCGCATTGTCCATACCGGTGGCGATTTCAGTCAGGTCACGCGCGCCCTTGGTCTCTAACAGGCTGCCGGAGCTCATTGTCGCGATCAGCAAACGGTCGCCATCTGGGGTCAGACCGTTCACGCCTGCGAGGCGATCATCGGCGAGCCACTCCTTATAGCCGTTGACATCAATCTGAAAAATGCGGGCTGAACCGGAATCGCTCATATAGACGCCGCCTTGCCAGACCGCGATGTCGTTCAGAAAGCCTGCGCCTTCGACAGGGTAGGTATTGTCGATCTGCGCTGATGCGATGTCGATGACGTGATACTGGTCATAATCTGAGACAAACAGTTTGCCATCGCGCACCGCCATGCCTTTCGGAGCGTTCAGGCCCTCGATCCATTTTTCTTCCAGCACGGTGCCATCTAGCGCCAGGCGTGAAATCCAGCCTTCGCCATCCTTGGCATCGCCTTCGCCGACCACGTTCGAGATGAACAGAGTTTCGCCATCAAAAGCGACCCCTTCAGGGGCAGACAGACCCGAGGCGATCCAGACTTGCGCTAATGCAGGCGGTTCAACGCTGGACTCTGTCGTGGCGGTGTCTTCAATGACTGTTGGCGGGGTTTCAGCCGTCACGTCTTCAGATGGGTCGCTTGCTGGCGCGCAAGCGAATAAAGCGAAACATGGAATAAGGATGAGATGGCGCATCGAGGACCTCGCTGTGTTTGTTACAGCTGTAGCTCAATAATGACTGGCCTGACCAGCGCTAATTCAACCACAGCAATCCCATTTCGCCCCTTGAACATGTCCCGACGTTTCCCACATGCGACATGAACCGGAGGCAAACGGACTGAAAACTGGTCTTCACCTTCGGGCATCTTTGTGTATAGAGCCGCAGGTTGCTGGTGCTGCATAGCAGGCCGACTCAAGGCAAAAGGCGGCGGCTTAGGAGAAGAATGAATTATGGGTAAGATTATTGGAATCGACCTCGGCACGACCAATAGCTGCGTCGCTGTCATGGATGGCGGAGACGCCAAAGTTATTGAAAACTCAGAAGGCGCGCGGACGACACCGTCTGTTGTTGCTTTCACAGACGGCGACGAACGCCTGATCGGGATGCCGGCGCGCCGTCAGGCTGTGACGAATCCCGACTTTACGTTTTACGCCATCAAGCGTCTGATTGGTCGTACGTTTAACGATCCGACCGCGCAAAAAGACAAAGAACTGAGCCCGTTCGAAATCGTCAAAGGTCCAAATGGCGATG
>JBCCDZ010000177.1:0-6857 GCA_039030525.1 Pseudomonadota bacterium
GGCCTCTTTCAGCGTATCAATACCGGCAATATGGGCCAAAAGACGCAGCTCGATCTGGCTGTAATCGGCGCTGATCAGGACATTGCCAGGCTCCGGGATGAAGGCTTCGCGAATCTTGCGGCCTTCTTCGGTGCGGATCGGAATGTTTTGCAGGTTCGGATCGTTCGACGAGAGCCGCCCGGTCTGCGCGCCGGTCATGCCATAATTGGTATGCACGCGGCCCGTGCGAGGGCTGATCTGTTGCTGCAGGGTTTCGGTATAAGTCGAGCGCAGCTTGGACACGGTGCGCCAGTTGATCACTGTGCGCGGCAGCTCATGACCTTCAGCGGCCAGGTCTTCGAGAATATCGGCCCCGGTCTGCCAGGCGCCGGTCTTGGTCTTCTTGCCGCCTTCAATGCCCATTTCGTCGAACAGGATTTCGCCGAGCTGTTTCGGGCTGCCGAGATTGAATTCCCGGCCTGCCAATTCATAGGCTTCGGCCTCGTATCGGGCCATGGACTGGCTGAAATCAGAGGACAGGCGGGACAAGTGATCGCGATCGGCCTTGATACCATGCGCTTCCATATCCGACAGAACCTGAACCAGCGGTCGTTCCAGCGTTTCATAGACCGTGGTGACACGTTCCTTGTGCAGACGGGCTTTGCTATCGTGCCAGAGCCGTAATGTGATATCGGCATCCTCAGCGGCGTATTCGGTGGCTCGATCCAGCGGCACCCGATCAAAGGTGATCTGTTTCTTGCCGGTGCCGCAAACATCTTTGAAGCTCAGCGGTGAATGATGGAAATAGCGCTCAGAGAGCTCGTCCATGCCATGATTGTGCATGCCGGCATGCATGACAAAGCTGAGCAGCATCGTGTCATCAATCGGTGCGGCATGAATGCCATAGCGCGCCAGCACAGTGACATCATATTTGAAATTATGTCCGATCTTGAGGACGGAATCGTCTTCCAGCAGACCTTTCAACGCCTCCAGCGCCTTATCCTTCTTAATCTGACGTGGTGGATCGGCGCCGAACATGTCGCCTGACGCGGCGGCCGGGTCACTGTCCGGATCAACATGAGCCAGCGGGATGTAACAGGCTTCGCCGGGCGTCAGCGCTAACGAGACGCCGACCAGACCCGCTTCATGCGCATCGAGGGCGTCGGTCTCTGTATCCACCGCGACAAAGCCTTGGGTGGTGGCGCGGGCGATCCAGTCTTCAAGCGCGTCGAAATCGCGGATACAGGCATAGGCGCTGCGATCAATCGGCGCCTGTTCTGCTTCCACCGTCTCTTCCGGCAAGGCGCCTTCCAGTTCGAATGTTTCTTTGACTCGCCGCGTGATGGTACGAAACTCCATCCGCTCGAGGAAATCGAGCAAGGTCTTTGGATCCGGATCTGAGACGGCGAGGTCTTCCATCGGTACGTCAACCGGGACATCGACTTTCAGCGTGACGAGATCGCGCGACATGCGGATCTGGTCAGCATTGTCGATCAGGGTCTGGCGCCGCTTGGGCTGTTTGATCTCTTCGGCCCGCGCCAGCAACGTATCGAGATCGCCATACTCATTGATCAGTGTCGCGGCGGTCTTCACACCAATGCCCGGCGCGCCAGGCACATTGTCGACGCTGTCCCCGGCGAGCGATTGGATGTCGATCACCTTGTCCGGCCCGACGCCGAATTTCTCGACCACTTGGTCATGCCCGATATGCTTGTTCTTCATTGTGTCGAGCATGAAGACTTTATCGGTGACCAGCTGCATCAGGTCCTTGTCCGACGAGACAATCGTGACGCGCGCGCCTTTGGCCTCGGCCTGGCGCGCATAGGTCGCCATCAAGTCATCCGCCTCATAGCCTTCCTTTTCCAGAGCATGCGTGTGGAAAGCGATCGCAGCTTCGCGCACCAGAGGGAATTGCGGGCGCAAATCTTCCGGTGGCTCAGAGCGGTTGGCCTTATACTCTGGGAACATTTCGTTCCGGAACGTGTATGACGACTTGTCGAAGACGCAGGCAAAATGCGTTGGGCGGTCATCGCCTTTCAAATCTTCGAGCAGTTTCCACAGCATATTGCAAAAGCCTGAGACCGCGCCGACCGGCAATCCGTCAGAGGCACGCGTGAGCGGCGGAAGGGCATGATAAGCGCGAAAGATGTAAGCGCTGGCATCAATCAGATAGAGATGAGAGTCAGAATTGATCGGGGCGCTCGGCATTGGGTTTCGTCCTTCTTTGGAGGACGAGTATTAGCGATGAGTCGGACGCGTGGGTAGGGGGGTAGGTTAGGATGCACAAATCAGCTCCGGTCTGCTGCTCAATCTCACCGTCGAACGGCGGACGCTGGAGGATCCAGACCATCGGGTTAGTTCATCGCATGGTTCAGGAGAGTCGGCGCGGGGCGCAGGGTCGGACCATCCATTTGTCCGCGTAGCGCCCTGATCGGCTTCGCTTTTATCGAAAGGCGGCGCGAGCGAACGTCCCCCAGCCGACCGAAATCGGCGTCAGCTGATGCATCAACCAACGATCCTGGTGCGACGCCAAACTGTCGTTTGACGGCTCGATTGAAGTTGGCATCCGAGGAGAAGCCCCATTTTCTGCTAATCCTGGTCAAGTCGCCACGTCTGAGTGGATGTTGAGCGATCTCGAATACAGCTCTGTAGAGACGTCGATCATGAATGTATTGCCGGACGCCACCATAATGGTCGAACATCCGGTAGAGGGACGCCCTCGACACGCCGAATTCTGAAAGAAGTTGAGTGACGCCAATTTCCGGTGCGCGAAGATGAAGTTCAATGTACTCGCATATCATGTCCATCAAGGCGTCTCTGGCTTTCCTCCTGATATCGACGTCACCATGATCGGTTCGCATGGCCATTCTCACGCATGCGATAAAGCGTTCAACCTGATCGAATTCGAGTGCATTGAACTTGGTCAAGCTCTCGAAGATCCGCGACAACTCCGAATTCAATAAACGTCCTATCGTTTCGTGATTTGGAAACTGGGTCAGGCCGGAATGCAAATCGTGATCAAAACCGATCATCCATTTGGGCATGAATACACCCTCCACGATGGCCGGAAATTGAATACACTCAATACGCTTTGCCTTATCCATTACGAACACCGAGTCCGGATCGCGATCTAAACTCAAATCATCAAGTTGACCGCGAATTTTGCCGGTCAGATAGCGATGTACGTAAATAAGGTGGGCACCATTTTCGGCCTGTGATTTTCGCCTGGTAATGGCGACGGCATCATTGGCGTTTTGCGTGAACAGCATGTTGTGGTTGAACCAGGCGTTGGAGTGATAAAGGCCTTTGAAGCCATCCCGCTTGATGGGTGTCATGTCATAAAGCGGTGCCGTGCTGTCGCGCATGAGGTCCATCGAGCCGTTCACAAACCGCATCTGACTCGGTCCAAATGTTAAGAGTGGTGCTGTCTCGGACATTTTTAATGGACCGTTAATCCCCTCCTGACCCGTCTAGTGCCGCGTTCAAGTCCCTATGAAATCACGTAACACGGGACCACGCTAACAAAATTGCCATAATGTCTCAAATGTCTTTTGTGGATCGCTCCTCCAGGTTAGGCCGAAAATGGGGTGGACAATCTCGCGTCGGGCTCGCTAAGCGTCTTCACGTGCAACGCTTTTTTACTCCGCAAACTGCGCTGGCCATCGTCATTGCCAATATGGTCGGCACCGGCGTGTTCACCAGCCTGGGGTTTCAACTGGTGACGCTGCAATCCGGATTCGCTCTGATCATGCTTTGGGTGGTTGGCGGTGTCGTCGCGATTTGCGGCGCATTGTCTTATGCTGAACTTGGTGCCGCATTGCCGCGTTCTGGCGGCGAATACAATTTCCTCGGTCAGATCTATCATCGTGGCGCCGGATTCGTTTCGGGCTGGGTGTCCTCGACAGTCGGGTTCTCGGCTCCGGTTGCGTTGGCGGCGATGACGTTCGGCGCCTATACAAGCTCATCGCTCCTGCCAGATGCTTCGGAAACGGTCACCCATTGGACCGAGCGAGGCTTGGCGATTGGGTTGATCCTGCTATTAACGGTCATCCATACGCGCCAGCGCGAGACCAGCGGCGGCTTTCAAACCCTGTTCACGCTCATCAAAGTGGTCGTCATTCTTGGGATCAGTGTTGCAGGGTTGGTATTGGTGGCGGACTTTCAGCCCGTCAGCCTGTTGCCGCAAACCGGAGATACCGCCGCCCTGACATCCGGGGCGTTCGCGGTGTCGCTGATTTATGTCAGCTATGCCTACACGGGTTGGAACGTGGCGACCTATCTTACAGATGAGCTGGAGCGGCCGCAGCACAGCCTGCCACGCGTTCTGTTCGCGGGCGCATTTGGCGTGATGCTGCTCTACATACTACTGAACGCCGTCTTCCTGCTGACCACGCCGATGGAAAAAATGGTTGGCGAGGTTGAGGTAGGAGTCATCGCAGCAAGGCATGTGTTCGGGCAGGCCGGGGCGATGTTTACCGGCGCGATCCTTGGTGTGCTGCTGGTCTCTACGGTGTCTGCCATGACGATTGCGGGTCCGCGCGTGTTGCAAGTCGTGGGGCAAGATATTGCGCCGCTGCGGTTCCTGGCAAAATCTAACCAAGACGGCATGCCGACCACCGCGGTTCTCGTACAGTCCGGACTGGCGCTCATCTTCGTAGCGACGGCGACGTTCGATCAAGTGCTGGTTTTTGCCGGCTTCACGCTGGCTTTGAACAGCCTGTTTGCCGTGGGCGGGCTGTTCGTGCTGCGGATCAGACAGCCGGAGCTGGCGCGACCGTTCAAAGTGCCACTCTATCCGATCCTGCCTCTGATTTATCTCACCCTGACCATATGGACATTGGCTTATGTCGCCATTGAGCGCCCACAAGAGGTCGCGGTTAGCGGCGCCCTGATCGTGTCTGGATTGGTCTTCTATCTGGTCGCTCGTCTGAGGGATGATGCGGCGACCTAGCGTCCGGTAATCTTGTCCTGGAAGGTGTTGATGCGCGGCACGATCTCTGCCTCGAAGCGTCGACCATTGAAGACGCCATAATGGCCAACACCCGGCTGGATGTAATCCATTTGCATTTTTTCCGGAAGGCCGCTGCAAAGATCATGCGCCGCTTGTGTTTGTCCAATGCCGGAAATGTCGTCTTTTTCGCCCTCGACAGTCATCAGACCCACAGTTTTAATCGCGCCAGGATTGATCAGGCGCTCGCCACGATATCGGAATGTACCGCGGGCCAGGCGGTGTTCACGGAACACGCGGCGGATGGTCTGCAGGTAGAATTCTTCAGTCAGGTCCAGCACGGCAAGATATTCGTCATAGAAAACGCGATGCTTTTCAGCGCTGTCCTCATCGCCTTCGACCAAATGGTCGAAGAATCGCGCCTGCGCATCCACATGCCGGTCCCAATTCATGTGCATGAAGCTGGTCAGCTGAACAAAGCCCGGATAAACGCGCCGCATCATACCAGGCCAAGGCGCTGGCACGGTGTAGATCATTTTATCGCGGAACCACTCAAAACTGCGCTCTTCTGCTAACAGATTTGGCACAGTCGGGGATTTGCGCGCATCAATCGGCGAGCCCATAAATGTCATCGTTGCTGGCAGTGCCGGGTCATTGTCTTCCGACATCATTGATATCGCGGCCAGAACCGCGGGTCCCGGCTGGCACACGGCGATAACGTGCGCGCCGGCGCCAATATGCTGCAAGGCAGAGCGCACATGGTCGATATAATCGTCGAGATCGAACCGGCCGAACCAGACCGGGGCCATTTTCGCGTCAGTCCAGTCGGTGATGTACACCTCGTGCGTCGGTAAAAATGCTTCGACGGTCCCGCGCAGCAAGGTCGCGAAGTGGCCTGAAAGTGGCGCACAAATCAACAAACGCGGACGTCCTTTTGGCACGCCTTCGGTTGCGAAATGGACCAGATTGCACCAGGCGGTCGACCACGTGGTCACCGGCGTGACAGCACAGGTTTTCCCGGCAATTTCGGTGCTTGGGATTTGCCATTCGGGTTTGCCATAATAGCGCGTGGCGCGCTCGAACACGCTGCTGGCGGCATGTGCGGAACGGCCGAAAGTCGTGTTGGCAAACGGATTGAGCGGGCTTTCAAGCGCCTGCATCGTCCCTTTCGCCAGCAAGCGCATAGGCGCAAGGGCGGCGCGATTCATCTCAACCAGCGTGTACAGCATATGATCCCAATCCCGTCTTTGGTGCACTGCAACATAAGATGACCTTTTGGTAAAGCCAATCTAACCAGCGCGGTGTACCAATCGTGCTGCAGGTTTCAGGCCGATTGGCACCCGTAAGAGGCGCGACAAGTCTTAACCAATTGTGAAGCGTTTCAACCACAGGTTTAAATCATGCCTGAACTCGAACATCCTTTGGTGC
Organism: Pseudomonadota bacterium; assembly: GCA_039030525.1. Taxonomy (GTDB): domain Bacteria; phylum Pseudomonadota; class Alphaproteobacteria; order Caulobacterales; family Hyphomonadaceae; genus Henriciella. The sequence goes on from JBCCDZ010000177.1 coordinate 6,356, forward strand.
AGTCTTCAGCGTTCGAGCGCACGTGCGAACGCTTAGGCGTCTCGGTCACGCGTGTCAGTCAGGGTGACACTACCGGCCTGGTCCAGTCCAGAAGACTGCCTGTTTTAGGTCCATTCCACCTCGTATCGCGCGGGCCGATTGCCGTCGATCCAAGCGCGTTTAATCAGCTCATCCACAGCATTCGTCGCCAGTTCAGAGGACCGCTGGTCGTGAATGCGCCTGCCAGCATGCATCAGGTGGGCGGTGTGAAAATCGCAAGTGGTGCGGACATTGCCACGATTCCGCTGCATGCGCCGGATGTCATGCGGGCGCGTTTGCATCAAAAGTGGCGCAATCAACTCAGGAAATCCGAAGCTTCGTCCCTGATAGTCACCGATCAGGCGCTCGATCCTTTGCGGCACAAATGGTTCCTGCAAGCAGAGGCTGCGCAACAGAAATCCCGGAAATACAGGTCTTATCCGACCGGCTTCCTACTGGCGTTTGCAGCCGCGAACAAAGGAAA
>JBCCDZ010000178.1:0-6842 GCA_039030525.1 Pseudomonadota bacterium
CGCCCCTCTACCGCGCCCAATGCCCCGGAATAAAATTCTCGTGCTTCGTCCAGGTTCGAAACGTGAAAGGCCAGACTTCCCACATCACCCATTGCGACATGCCAACAATCCGCAAGGCCAGCCCGAGCGCGACCGCAATCGCGCCAACTGTGACTGCGCCATCCATCCAGAACAGGATTCCGAGCGCCCCAATAGAGAGGACGCAAATCGCATTGTTCAGATGCACCAGAGAATAGAACGCCGTGATCAAGCGGAACTGACCATAAACGGTGAGCAGAAAGTCCTTCATGCTGGCGCGCGCATATGCGCGTTCGCCGCCCGCATGCGCAAACAATTTTACCGTCGCGATATTGGTATAGCTATCGACGATCCGTCCAGTCATGGCGGATCTTGCATCCGCTTGCTCTTCAGCGACATTGGTGAGCCGTGGGACGAACCAGGAAATCAAACCGATATAGAGCAGCAACCAAATCGCCAGCGGTGCAGCGAGCCGAATATCGGCGCTCGCGACAAGAACAACCATGGTGATGAAGAACACGCCCGTATAGACCAGCACGTCCAGCAGTTTGATCATCACTTCGCGCACGGCCAGCGCCGTCTGCATCACTTTCGCGCCGACCCGGCCAGCATATTCATCAGAATAAAAGCCGATCGACTGCCCGAGCAGATAGGTGTGCATGCGCCAGCGCGCGCTCATAGGCAGGTTGCCATACATGACCTGATGCACCAGCAAACCCCAGACAAAATGGCCGAGTGGCATGGCGAAAATCACCACTAGAACCATGCCGCCGAGCAAGAGCCCGTAATCCGCCAGGAAGGTCTCTGGCTGTGACACTGTTAGCCAATCAATAATCTGTCCGAGGAACCCAAATAGAAGAACTTCAGCCACGCCAAGCAGAGCCGAAAGTACGGCCATGCCAATCAACCAGGGCCGGGCATCACGGACATAATGAGAGATAAACGCCCACAATCGCGCGGGCGGCATGCCCGTGCGGGAATCCGGAAACGGTTCCAGGCGTCTTTCAAAAAATCCGAACATAGCAGGCCGCTATGACACGCCCAGCGCCGGGGCTCAATCAGGCCGGGCAAAATGTTTCGAGAGTTTCAATCCCTGGCCCTGATAATTGCTGGTCTTGCCACCATAGAGGGCCTTCGGTTTTGAGGCCATTGGCTCATAGACCAGTTTGGCGACGGGCTGGCCATGTTCGAGCACGAAAGGCACGTCGCGCGAGCGCACTTCCAGGACAGCCCGGCTGCCGCCTTGATTGGTCCCGAAGCCGGGATCAAAGAAGCCCGCATAATGAGCGCGAAACTCGCCCAGTTCGGGAGCGATCGGGGCCATTTCAGCTGCCTTTCCGGCCGGAACTTTTACGGTTTCGCGGCTGGCCAGAATGTAGAATTCTTCCGGATCGAGGATCAGTCGTCCGCTGCGCGCATAAAGCGGTTCCCAAAATTCGTGTACCTCATGGCGTCCAATACCCCGCAAATCGATCAGACCGCCATGGCGCTTGGCCCGCCAGCCCACGGGCATGCCATCCGGCTGATCGAGATCGATGGAGACCGTTTTGTCAGTGACATCCGCACTTTGCCCGCGCCGTAAACGCAATTGCGCAAGGCGGTCGCCAGGGCGAACAAGAATTGGAAAAGTGCGCGGACTGATTTCCAGCCAGAGCGGACCGGAATAACCGGTCGGGACGTCGTCAAAGGCTTTCGAGCGATTGGTCACCACCCGGGTGAACACATCAATCCGGCCTGTCGAGCTTTTTGGATTGGCACGCCCAGATACGCCGGCTGGCAGACGCAAACGTTCTTGCAACGGCACGACATAAACGCAGCCCGTCTCGAGAACGGCTCCTTGGGGTGTAAGCTCTATGCGATGCAGTTCTGTCCCCGGTTGTGCCAACACGTCAGCGACACTGCGCCCGCTGCCCGGCAGGAAACTGGCGCGGATGCGATGCGCCTCAAAACCAAGGCGCAGGTCCAGACTGGCCGGTTGAATCTGATCTTCATCCAGCGTGTTTTGCGATTTGATCGCGCCGCTATCGAACAAAGCCGACAGTTCACGATCTGCCAAAACGCCCAGTTTTCCTTCAGCCATGGCTTGATCCCTTTACCCCGTAAGGCTTATGACGATGCGCTTCGAATGCAAAGGATTTCGCGATGACGAAACGCAGTGATGATTGGGCCCTTGCCACCAAATTGGTGCGACAATGAACAATGCGCTCTCAATTCGGCGAGACGTCCGAGGCGATGTTCCTGACCTCCGGCTATGCTTATGCCAATGCTGAGCAAGCTGCCGCCCGCATGGCCGGCGATGAAGAAGGCTATGTCTATTCGCGCTATGGCAACCCGACCAATCAAATGCTGGCAGAACGGCTGGCCGCCCTTGAGGGAGCAGAAACATGCCGCGTCACGGCGTCAGGCATGGGTGCGATTTCATCCGCCATGATTGCCCCGTGCAGCACCGGCGATCGCGTCGTCGCAGCCAGCGCGTTGTTTGGCTCTTGCCGCCATATCTGTTCGACCATTTTGCCGCGCTACGGCGTTGAAACGGAGTTTGTGAATGGCAGCGACCTGGACGCCTGGAAACGCGCCCTGTCAAAACCGACACGCCTGGTTTTGATCGAGAGCCCCTCCAACCCGCTTCTGGAAGCCGTTGACATTGCCGCCGTGGCTGACCTCGCGCATGCCGCGGGCGCTTTGTTGGTGGTCGATAATGTGTTCGCTACGCCCGTGCTGCAAAAGCCGCTCGACCTTGGTGCAGATATCGCTGTCTATTCCGCGACCAAACATATGGATGGTCAGGGGCGCGTCCTGCTGGGGGCCATTCTGGGTCAGAGCGAGTTCATCGAAGAACATATTGATCCATGGCTGCGCCATACTGGACCCGCGGCTTCGCCCTTCAATTCATGGGTCGTGCTGAAAGGTCTGGAAACGCTGGAACTGCGCGTGCGACAGGCCTGCATCAATGCCGCGCAAATTGCCGATGCCATCGCCGCGCATCCAAACATTGCCGCCGTGCGCTATCCCGGCCGTTCTGATCACCCCCATCATGCCATCCATGCCAAGCAAATGAGTTCCGGCGGTACGCTGGTCGCCTTTTCGGTAAAGGGCGCCCGCGCTGAGGCCTTCAAAGTCCTGAACAGCCTCGGTCTGATCGATATTTCAAACAATCTCGGCGACACCAAATCGCTGGCCTGTCACCCGTGTTCGACCACGCACCGCGCGCTGAGTGAAGACGAGCAAGCCGAAATGGGTCTCGATGAAAGCTGGATTCGTTTGTCGGTCGGGCTCGAGGATGCCGGTGATGTGACAAATGATCTGGTGACCGCGCTTAATGCGCTTTGAACCATACTTTGTCGTCGCACGTCTCACAGGTCTCGATCGCAGGATTTCGTTCCAGCCGCGCAAGACTGATATCGGCGCCACAGGACAAACAAATCCCGTAGGTTCCGGAGGAAAGGCGCAGCAAAGCGCGCTCGATCGAAGCGAGCGTTTCGGTGCCGCTACACCCGCTTAGAGAGTGTTTTGGCGTGTGAGTTTCGGCCCTCGCTGGGCGGAGTGTTTCATCACGTTTTCTACGTGTTCCAATCCCCCGGGCGACGACCAGATCCCGCTTTGAAGGATTCGGAGGCGTCTTCATATGAATATCCTGTGCACACTTTAAGGGCTTGGCAAGCCTAGCAGGGCAAAAGAGTTGTTCTACATATCGATAAACGGAAGATTGAGAGCGGGAGATGGGTGAATGAGTGGTGAAACACCTCTCAAAATGACCGGTGTCAGCAAATGGTTTGGGAGCTTCCAGGCCGTGCGGGATCTGGATTTTGACGTACCCAAAGGGTCAATTGTCGGATTTCTCGGCCCGAATGGCGCTGGAAAGTCGACCAGCTTGCGCATGGCGCTTGGCGTATTGTCGCCAGATCGCGGAGAAGTCAGCCTTCTCGGCGCGCGCCCCAATCTGGAATCTCTGAAACGGGTTGGCTTTCTGCCCGAAGAACGCGGCCTGTATAAAAAAATGAGCCCGCGTCAGATCATCACTTATTTCGCACGGCTCAAAGGTATGACCGCGCGTGATGCCAAAGCCCGTGCCGACGAGTTGCTCGAAATGATGGGTCTCAGCGATTTTGGCCGTAGCCGGGTGACGAAACTGTCCAAAGGCATGGCGCAAAAAGTTCAGATCCTGTCGGCGCTGGCCCACCGTCCCGATTTTCTAATTCTTGATGAGCCCTTTTCAGGCTTGGATCCGGTCAACCAGCAAGCCCTGGAAGACTTGATCATTGATGAACACAAACGTGGTGCAACAATTGTGTTCTCAACCCATGTCATGGAGCACGCCGAGCGCCTGTGCGAGAAGATCGTCATGATGGCACGTGGCCGGAAGGTTTTTGACGGCACCCTGGATGAAGGCTTCGCGGCGCTCGGACGCGCGGTTCATATCGGTGTTTCTGACGGCTTTAACTTGCAGACGGCGCTGGCGCCCGCCGGGTTTGAAGCGCATGATGACGGCGAGCATTGGCGCGTCAGCCTTAAAACCGGCCAGACATCACAGGACGCTTTGCGCGCCTCGATCGATCTCGGAGCGCCGATTACCAGCTTCACCCCGCAAGAAGCACGTCTGAGAGATGTCTTTGTATCCCTGGTGAGTGAAGCTGAGGCCCAAGATTTGACTGATACACTTGCCGCTGATGCGGTTGAGGGGAGAGACGCAGCATGATCCGCTCAACTTATCTCGTCACGCGCCGTGATTATCTCGGCTATGTCTCGGCCTGGGGATTCTGGCTCGGACTATTATTCACGCCTTTGATTCTCGGCATATTCATGTTCGCGCCCATGCTGGCTCAGAATACCCAGCCGACGCGCTATTTTACGGTCATCGAACAAGGCAACGCGTTTACCGACGCGCTGCGAGAAAACCTGACCAGCAGTGAAACAACGATCGCGCGGGCGATGTTGGACCCGGTTGCCGTGGTCGAAGACAATAGTAGCGAAGCCCTCGAAACCTTTGACTCTGCCATCGAGTCCGGGGCGAGCGTCGCTGATGCATTTGAACAAGCAGGCGGCAGTCCCAACTTGTTGCCACGGCAGGATTTTGTCGAAGTCGCACCGCCGGTCGATACGAGTGAGGCGCTGGCGCCTTATCTCGCGGGAACAGCCCTGGTCGATACACCAGATGGACCTCAGCCGTTATTTGCGGCCATCGTCGTCAACAATGAGACGGGAGAAATCGAGTATTGGTCCGAAAACTTACAAGCTCGCACTCTGATCAACGCCGCTGAAAAGGCCGAGGAAGATTTGCAACTGGACCGCGCCCTCGCCGCGGTAAACGTCAATCGTGATGTTCTCAGCAATGCGCGATCGGCACGCCGCTCAGTCAAGCAGCAGCGCTTGCGCGTCGGGGCAGAAGCCGGAGCGGATACAGAAGTTACTCGAACCGATCAGGCGCCCTTCGTCGTCTCGATCATGATGGCGTTCTCGCTCTGGTTCCTGATATTCTCGGTGATCAACTATCTTCTGATGGGAACAATTGAAGAGAGATCGAACAAGATTTTCGACAGCCTTTTGACGTCGGTGAAACTGCCACACTTATTGGCAGGCAAGCTACTGGCTGTGTTGCTGCTGGCTTTGACCTTGATGGCATTCTGGGGCGTCGGCTCCGGCCTGGTCACGTGGCTCATGCGCGACGCGATTCCATCTGAAGTCGCCAGCGGTTTTGGCTCGCTCGCGAGTGCCGCTGCCAATCCGGCCTTGTTTGTGCCCGCGATTATCAGCTTTGTGCTTGGCTATTTGATGTTTGGGTCTCTGTTCCTGGCGCTCGGCTCACTGTGCGACACAATCCAGGAAGCTCAGACCTTGATGACGCCACTTTTCGTGATGCTGATGGCGCCATTGCTGATGCTGGTCTTTGCTATTCAGGACGCGGAATCAGCGCTGATCCAGATCATGGCCTGGGTGCCGGTGTTTACACCGTTCTTGTTGATCCTGCGCATGCCGACCGAGCCACCGCTCTGGGAAGTGCTGGCGCAACTCGGATTGATGGCCGTGACCACTTATATCATTCTGCTCATGGCGACGCGCGTCTATCGTGCGGGAGCCGTGCATGGCGCTGGCGTGAATGATGTTTGGGCCTTCTTTGGCAAACTCGTTCCGGGCAAGAAAAGCGCGGCCTAGACGGCCTGTTCTTCAACGCCTTCAAACGAATCGGCTTTAGCAAGCTCGGGGAATAATCGAGTCCATAATAGCGCCACCCCGATCGCGACCGAGCCGCCGAGCAAGGCGGCTCCGACAGGTCCGAGAAAACGCGCCGCGACTCCGCTTTCGAATTCGCCAAGCTCATTCGATGCCGAGATGAAGATGAACGAGACGGACGTAACCCGCCCTTTCATTTCATCCGGCGTCGCCAACTGAATGAGCGAGGCTCGCACATAGACCGAGATTTCGTCTGCAGCGCCTGTGACAATCAGAGCGGCAAAGCTCAGCCAGTATATCGATGACAATCCAAACACCAAAGTCGCAGCCCCGAAAATCCCGACGGCCCAGAACATCCACGGGCCGACACGCCTGGACAAAGGCCGGCGCGCCAGCAGGAACGCAACGGTCACCGCGCCAACGGCTGGAGCCGCGACCAGAAAGCCCAACCCGGTTTCGCCAACATGCAGGACATCCCGTGCGAAGACGGGCAGCAACGCGACCACGCCACCAAAGAAGACCACAAACAAATCCAGAGAGATTGCTCCGAGGACGTTCTTGTTCCGCCTGATATACCGCAATCCAGCAAACACCATGTCTCTGCCTCTGGCATTGGCGAGCTTCTGATGCGGCGGTGTTGCTGCTGTTGCGATAGC
>JBCCDZ010000179.1:0-6838 GCA_039030525.1 Pseudomonadota bacterium
AGAGCCTGCAAACGAGCAGAGGCAGATTCCAGGTCAGCGTCGACCAGTGTACCGATACCAGACTTCAGAGCGTCAGACAGTTGCGTCACGAACTCAGACTGAGATTCGATCCGGCTTTGGTCAGAACCGAAGGCTGAAGCGGCAGAGATCGCATTGCCGAGCAAAGTCTCGATATTGTCGAGCGCGTCGACAGCATCAGCTGCTGTAGAAACGTCGATCTGATCCAGACCGAACAGGCCACCAGAAGCTGTACCTTCGCCGTCATTGGCAACAATCGTCAGAGCTTGACCGCCTGTGGCGTCATCAACAGCGATGTTCCAGACATCGTTGGTTGCGTCGTACTGAACCTGAGCCGAAACGCCATCAACACCAGCCGCGTCGATTGCTGTTTTCAGACCGCGAGCAACGTCACCCGCTGTCTCGCCAGCGCCAGCAACATATGTGAAGCTGTCACTGCCCAGAGTGACGCGATAACCGCGGCCCTCAGATACAGCAGCTGTACCAGAGAAGGTAACGCTAGTTGCGCGCTGCGCCAGGGTTTGCGTGCCATTGACGTCGGTTGCAGCGGAACCGTCATTGGTTTCAGCAACAAAGCTAGCCGGTGTGGCAGACGTTGCAGAAGCTGTAATCTCTGTGAACGAATTTTCGTTGCGCAGGATCAACTTGTCAGTCGTGCCTGTATCAACGGTCAGGCCTTCAATGCCGAGTGCGTTGATCTGAGATGCGAAGCCAGCCTGAATTTCGGCCGTCGTTGCATCAGCATCAGACGTGTAAGACAGCTGCGTACCGTTCACTGTGAATGTGTAAGCGGCACTGTTATCTGCTGTGATGTCGAACTGAAGCACTTTACCAGTTGCAGCATCCGTCGTGCCGCCATTGGTAGCACCGCCATCAACCGTCGCGAAAGCAGCTGAGTCAGCATTGTTCAATGCGGTACCGAAATTACCAGCAGATGTGCTGAGATCCTGACGGTTAACGCTCAGGTTTGAAGTTGAAACCGTACCATCAGACTGACGGTCCAAAGACGCCAGGAAGCTAACAGCGTCCGTGCCTTGAACCAGATTCACGCCGTTAAACTGAGCAGCGCTGACAATGTTTGTGATCTGGTCTTGCTTGGCTGTGATATCAGCCTGGATCTTGGCGCGGTCATCCGCGTTGAGATCATCCTGAGCCGAAACGACCAGCGTTTTCATGTCCTGGATCAGCTCGGAAACTTGCTCAGATGCAGCGCGGGCAACGCCCACAGTCGCAGAACCTTTGTTCAGCGAGTCACTGATTTGTTTGAAGCTTTCGACGTCCGTAGACATAACAGTTGAAATCGCCCAGATCGCGGCATTGTCTTTCGCATTCGCGACTTCCTTACCGGTTGAAATCTGAGCCTGAACCGTGGCGAGATCCTTGTTGATCCCGCGCAGGGTTTCCAGCGCCACCATCGCGCTGTTATTTGTCAAAAGAGTATTCATGGATGCATGTCCTGATTTATAATTTAGCCCCGTGAAGAGCGCTTGTTCGATGTCATCCTGACAACTCTAATCCTTGTAACCACTCTGGGTTGCATTATGCTGTTTACTATTCTTAGGTGAAAAAAGATTTAACTGTACTAAGCCTTGCTTTCGTAACGCCCACGGGCGCCAGAGAACTGCACCCGGTCACCATACTGATTATATGATCCGACATTGGCGTCCGACTGTAGCCGGTCTATCCGATGCAGCACCCGCGATAGACCGTGGCGCATAGCCTGTAAGTGTTGATCATGCTCAATCGCGGTCGACTGCAAACGTCGCACGCGTTCGATCAAAGGTTCGGGCTGCCCCTTCAAGGCGCCGCCTTCAATCGCATTTGCAAGCGCGCCGAGATGCTCGACTTTGATCGGCGCCAGGGCGCCGATCTCAGCAATCTGACCCCGAATAATATGCTCAGCTTCCTGCTCGAAGGTCTGCTCGACCGCATCGGGGCAGGCTTCCAGATTGAGACTATCCATTATCCTTCATCTCCTCAGTGGCGATCGCTTCGGGGGCGGATGGCAATTCCTTGTCCAGCAAACCAAGCGGATGCTGTTTGGCAATGTCTTCGGCAATGGCTTCGACAAAATAGCGGGCGAACATAGAGGCGCCATCGCCGCCGCCTAAGGTCAGAGCGTCTTCCAGCCCGGTATGAGTCAGCAATTCGGCCCAGAGCAGCTGTTCAAACCGCATCTTGGACTCGTCTGACAGCTCGACATTTGGTTGCGGCGTTGCCGTCTGTGCCACCGCCTGTGCCGGCGATATGGGTGAGGTGGGGAGCATCCTGCGCCTCCTGATCAGTTAATCGAGAATAAACTTTAAGTTGTTAATTCACTCTTTACGCCCTGCTGTTGTATTGAGCGTATGTAACAACGAGATCCAAATGAACGCAGGACTGCTAGGAGAGCATCTGGCGTCGCCGAGGACGGCAACGAAGACGAACCAGAGCACAGCCCTCGATACCCGCACCGCTGACAATGGTGGCCCCTCGGATCAAAGTGGCTTCGCCTCATACGTGGCGCGGGACACACAACCGTCATCCTCAGATGCGAAGCAAACAACGCACCCGGCCGAGACCGCCGGCGCGCGTGATGCCGAGCCGGATCCGACTCTCCCAGGCTTGACCATCGAGCCAGACGCACAGGCCGAGATGCTGACACCGACGGCGCCGCCTGAAACCGATTCCGCTGACGCGCCTGTTCTCGCGGTTGCGCCAGATACTCCGGACATCAATACTGCTCCGAAAATGGCGCAGGCCGATGACGGTGTGATACTCTCGCCGGAGGCCAGCGCGAACCGAACTGAAATCGCCAACGCGGACGTCGACACACCGGATCCTCGCGCGCCTGCACCAGCTGAAACCGCGAATGTCGCGATCGCGGCAGACTCTGATACAGCAAAACTCGCTGAGCGTACCGACCGCCTTAGGGCAGACGCCACACCTCAACCCGGCGATCCGGCAGAGGCTGATCCTGCGGCAGATCTCAATAGATCAGCTCGGGCGGATATCAGCCGATCGGAGACAGAGCTGGCACGCGCGCCGGCGCCTGCTGCGTCATCTGAACGCGCCGCGATTGCGCAATCCGATGCGCGACAAGCGCTCACCGCAGAAACGTCCGCGCTTGATCGTACCGGTCTTGGCGGCGTGCCGCGCGATGTCACGGTCGTCGCAGCGGATCCCGTGGTCAGCATTGGTACCGGATCCACGCCGAGCGCGCCTGCACCGGTCGCGACAGGCCTGACCCCGACCGCGCCCGCCATTCCCGTGGCAATGCCGAACGATCTGACCGGCATCATCGTCAACGCCCTGAATAATGGCATCGATCCGCAGGAACAGCTGGTGGTTCAGCTTGATCCGCCGGAGCTCGGCCGGGTCATGATTGACTTCAAGTTCGATGCACAAGGCTTGCAACAAATCGTGGTCACATCGGAAAACCCGGAAGCACTGAAACGCTTGCGCGAGCTGCACTTCGAACTGACTCAAGCCCTGCGCGAACATGGCCTTTCAGAGCAGAATATGTCCTTCCAGCAACACGCGGATGGACCGTCTCAAGACGCCTGGACATCTTCCGAGCCGGACGGCCGAGACATGCAATTTACCGCGGCGGCGGATCGCCGCGCTTCACCGTCGGCGACCCCGACTGCACCGCGTGTGCAGCCTCGGGACCGGCTCGACTTATTGCTTTAGGAGTAAGCCATGAGTGAGATTAATCCCGCCACAACGCCCGGTACCACGACCACCGGGTCAACCTCTGCCATCAGCGCATCGACGGTCAGCGAAGACTTTGACACATTCTTGCAATTGCTCACGGCGCAAATCCGCAACCAGGATCCGTTAGCACCCCTCGACTCGACTCAATTTGTCGAACAATTGGCGACCTTCTCGTCGCTGGAGCAGCAAGTCGAAACCAATCAAACGCTTGGCAATATCGCCGCCATGATTGGCGACCTTCACTCAGTCCTGGCCAGTGAATGGCTCGGCCAGGATGTCGCCGTTTCCGCCAAACACATTGCTTATGAAGGCGAACCGGTTGAGTTCGAAGTCAGTCCAGCCTTTGAGTATGACGAAGCCGTGCTGACCGTGACCGACACCAATAACCAGGTCGTCTGGCAAGAGAAACTGGATGCCGACAATCAGCGTCACACCTGGAATGGTGAAGTGCTGGATGCCGCCTCACCCGCTAATAAGGGCGTCTACGAATTGCAAGTAGACTTGTTTGCGAATGGACAGGCGCTTGCCACGACGCAAGCTGAGATCATCAGCAAGATCACGACACTGGCAAATGATAATGGTCAGCTAAAACTTGGCACCAATAATTATCTGACAACCGATCTGGATGGCGTGCGCAAACTATCAGCGGACTAAAGCCATATCTGCATTACGCTAGAGGTCTTGCTTGGCCACGTCGACGATCAGGACATTCCTGATTCCATCATCAATCGCATCTTTCAGATTCATCAGGATCAGCGCGCGAATGGTCTCGTAATTATTGACATTGGTCACTTCGACAAGCGTACGGCCATCATTACTCAACTCGATCAACGTGGTCATGATATTGTCGCGCAGCTTCGGCTCTTCAGAGAATAGTTTTTCGGCGGTCGCATTATCCGTTTCCAGGCTGATATGAAGAATCACCAGGCTTTTGACTTGCCCGCCGCGCATAATCGGCACAACGAATTCGCGGCTAAATTTGTAATAGGCGCTATCATCTGAACTGCCGCCAGAATCGTATTTTTCGCCGCCCTTTTTCGCGGCTTTTTTATCACTGCCATGATCGTCTTTCCCGTACGCATCATCCGGGCCCGCATCTTTATCGGTCGTTTCCGCTGCCACTTCCGTCGGAGACTTCAGAACAACGCCGGCAAAGCTGCCCAGGGCAACAAAAATAACCGCGACGACACTGGTAATAACGAGCTTCATAATACTCTCCTTAGAAAGGCAGCACTTTTTCGAGGACTTTCGGGACCATGCCGCGCTTTATGCCCGCCATGGTTTCGCCCTGGCTGAGATAAGACAGATTGGCATCCGCAATTTTTTCATAGGACACGGTATTGGTGCGCGTAATATCCTGGGCCCGGATCACGCCGGACACGGTCAAATACCGCACCTCATCACTGACCTGCGTCTGCTGATACCCGGCAATCACGAGATTTCCGTTCGGCTCAACACCGACCACGCGCGCGGCAAGGCGGAAGGTCACCTGCTCGGCGCGGTTCACAGCGCCATCGCCCGTTAACGCAGAGGTGCGGTCATAATCGACGGCGGGAGCAACTGTGGCGCCGCCTGGCAGCACATTGTTCGCCCATTGCGGCAGGCCGAGCAGCGCGCCGAGATTGAATTGTTCATTGGTCGTGCGGTTGCGCGACAATGATGTCTGCAGGCTCGCTTGATCATTCATGTCGACAACGACGGTCAGCAAATCGCCAACATCTTTCGCCCGCCGCATGCCCAGCAGCGCATTCGGCGCTGTCGTCCAAAGCGAAGCGGATGCTTCCACGACAGGCGGCCCGTAAGACGCCGCGGTCTGACCCCAGAAAGTTGGTTGTTCGACTTCTGCTATATTGGGCGGCGTATCGCTGGCGCCCGTCGCACAAGCTGTCATGGACAGCGCCAGGACGCCCATCGCAAATCCGTTTTCTATTGAACCCATATCCAGCCTCCTGCCTGAACTATTCCTTCGACCACCTGGCGGGACTCCAGATTGAGCACCGTCACGGCTTCATTTTGTGCCGCTTCCCCAAGCGCCCGTCCGGTCAACGTGATTTCCAACGGCCCTCGGACATATTTCAGCGTGACCAATTGATTGCGCTTCACCAGCCGCATCGGTCGCGTATCCTTGGCCAGTATCGTCTGGCCGGCATAGACAGTACGGCTGACTTCCCGGCCTAAAAGGTCGGCGTGTTCCTGCTGCCAGACATCATCTGGCGGCGAGGTATTATCAATTGTGATGATTTCGCCGCGGCGCATCACATCATTCGCCGTGAGCGAAGCCGGGGTCGCGAATTGCAAGCCCAGACTGAGACAGATGACATCAATCATGATCTTATCTCAGCCTTGTCGTTGCGGCTAACATTTCGTCAGAAGCGGTGATGACTTTGGAGTTCAGCTCATAGCCGCGCTGCGCTTCGATGAGGTCGGAAATTTCCTTCACCACATCGACACTGGAATCCTCCAGAAAACCTTGCCGAACCGTGCCATAGCCCTGGCTACCAGGGACGCCTCGGTTGGCCTGACCGGACGCTTCGGTTTCACGAAACATATTGTCGCCAATGGCTTCCAGGCCTTTTTCATTGACGAACGTGGCCAGTGAAATCACGCCCAGTGATTGTCCTTGGGCCTGATTGTCGAAATAGGCAGTGATTTCGCCATCGCGGCTAATGGTGATCTGATTAGCATCGCTTGGCAGCGTGATGCCATCCGCCAGCGGGTAGCCGTCCATGGTGACGATCTCGCCATCCTGGCTGCGGTTCAGCTTACCATCGCGGGTGAATGCGGTCTCGCCATCTGGCAACGTGATTTCGAGGAATCCCGGTCCATCAATGCCGAGATCAAGCTCGCCGCCGGTCTGGCGCATCGATCCTTGGGTGATCTCGATCGAGACCGTAGAGGCGCGTACGCCTGTCCCCAACTGAATGCCCGCCGGCACGGTCGTGCCAAGCTGCGAGGTTAAAGTACCGGGTGTCAGATATTGCTGATAGACCAGGTCCGAAAACTCGGCGACGCGCGGGCGATAGGCCGAGGTGCTCATATTGGCAATATTGTTCGAGATGAAATCACTCCAGATAGCAGCAACGGGTATGGCCGCGCAGCAAATGCGCGTGGATGTCATCTCGAA
>JBCCDZ010000180.1:0-6832 GCA_039030525.1 Pseudomonadota bacterium
CGGAACTCGCAGACAAATCGAAAGATGACGACGTGAGGTTCAGAGTACGGACGCATTGGTTGTTTGAAGAGTATAAAAGTGGGCAAATAGATAGTGCGTTCGTCGACAGTGCAATCCAACAGCTTGATCGCTTCTCAAAAAAAGCTTCGCTCCCGAAAAGCACGCTCGCAATTTGGAAAAATATGAAATCACGGATCGATGATAGTGGCTTACTTCTAACCACCTATTTTGACCGTGAGGACGACCAAAGCAAATCTGTAGAGGTGTTGAGACGAATCGAAGGATAGATTCTGAATTGGCGTTTGGTCAAATATCAAGTCTCTTGCTCGATATGGCGATCTCAATTTTGCGCTCCAAGATGCGGATCCAAATTCAAGCCACTCCCGGACGCGCCTCCCCCCCAATCCGACCCACTTCATCCGCCTTTATCCTCGCGCGGATGATCGATCTGCGCCTGCTCACCCTGGATCAACGCCGCGAGCTCTGTGTGGAGGCGGAGCGGCGGGCGCGGGCGGGGGAGGCGCCTGTGGCGATCCGGGCGGCGCTCGGGCTGAGCAAGGCGAGCTATTCGCAATGGGCGAAACTGTTCGGGTTTCGGCAATGTGATCTCTATCCCGGCAAGGCCAGGGTCGGGGCGCCGCCGCTGCATCCGCCAGGGCCAGGCGGCTATGTTGCGTCGGGCCGGGTGTTTCGTGGCTTGCCGCCGCGCGGCGCGCCGGGGGCACGGCAAGAGCTCGACACGCTGGACAGTGCGGCCGAGGTGCTGGACGCGGTCAAGGCGGCGCGCGCGGCGGGCGACCTGCGGCATGCCGATCGCTTGCTGATCGCCTGGCGCACCCGGGCCCGCCGCGCCAGGGACCTGGCGGCGCTGGAAGCAGAGGTCGAGGCGGACTTGAACGCATATACGGACGACCAGCTTCAGGCAGACCTGTTCGCATTGGTAGAGGCGCTCAATGCGCCGGCGGACGCGCAGGACCGGGCGATGGACTCGGATAATTTGACCAATGACGAGCTGCGGGCAGAAATTGAGGCGATTATCGAAGAGTCAAACAGCAAATGGGTGTGAGGCGAGCCCCGCTCATCCCGGCGTGAGGCCGGGACAAACGGGTTCAGGGTGCCTTCCAAATCTCCGCCGACGCCAGCGCAAGCTGGGGTCTATGGACGGACGGCGCGGCTTGCTCTGGTGGAGATTGGGGTCCCTGGATCCCTGCTTTCGCAGGAATCTGCGGATATCGGGGTACGCGCGGGTTAAGCGCGCAAGCGCTCCGCCAGAATATCCAGCGCCAGGGGCCAGTTCTCTTCATGCCCGGCCAGGGATGCGTCAGAGGCAAAGCCGGAATGGGTCAGGCGCAACTCGGTCACCTCGCCGTCCGGCACCAGATTGATGCGCAGGATGGTTTCCGCCCCTTCCGTGCCGACCAGATCGCCATTGCCGGTCAGCCAGGTCATCTCGACATGTGTGTCTGGGGCGTCTCGGGCGACTGAGAGGATGCGGCCATAATGCGGGTGTCGGCCCCAATCCTCGCGATTGTAAAAGAAGTAAGGCCGCCCTGGCTCTGGCACCAGCGCCAGCGTGCCCGGCTGCGCGAACCACAGGTCGAACCCGGTCGTCCAGGCCTCGAACAGGGCGGCAGGCGTCGCCTCGAACTGACGCGCGACGGTCATGCTGCGCGGGCGATCTGACAGGTCAGGACGGGGGATAGGGGCCATGCTGTGCTCCAGTGCTTTGCGCCATGCTAAGCGCATCTGCGCCAGCGGCCAAATTTGACCGCGGGAAATCTAGGAGACCGCTGCGCTTTGTGGTACAGCGCGGCCATGTCTTATGATGTTGGCGCAGGCGATCTGGTGCTGTGTGTGAATGCAGCGCCGAACCATGTCACCGGCGACCCGGTGCCGCTGGTGCAGGGCGAGACCTATCGCGTCTGGGGCGTGATGCCGTTCCTGTGCCCGTGCGGACGGTCGGATGCCTTGCTCGATGTCGGGGTTGGCTGGGCCTGGTGCCAGACGCGCTTTCGCCTGCTGCCAAAGCCGCGGGCCGAAAAGACCAAGCGCAAGGAATCGGTGCCGAAAGAGCTCGAGCCGGTCTAGGCGGACCGCTTTAGCAGGTCTGGCGCAGCGGCCGGTCGCCCATATAGCGCAGCCATTCAGACGGGGACAGATTGCGATTGGCAATGCCGCAGGCCTGTTCGATCAGCGTCTCTGGCGCCAGGTTCCACAGGATGATGCCACTCGTATGGCCGGTCAGCAGGATGTCGCCAGTCTCATTGAAGGCAAGACCTGAACTCATCGAGAAGGTCTCTGTGCTGGGCGGGCACAGCTCACCGGCAAACGGGAAGACCAGGTTGGGATCATATAGCGCGACACAGCCCAGCCCGCGCGAAAAGGCGAGCACTTCCGCTGCTTCATCCAGCGACGCACTGGCGGGCGCGCCCATGCCGCTGCCTCTGGCCAGGTTGGTGATCAGCCGCCCCGCCTCAAGGTCGAGCAGCGAGATCTCTTCATAGCCGAGCGCATAGGCTTGCCTGTCATCCAGGCCAGGCAGGATTTGCAGGCTCTCGCGCGGCGGCTGTTCGGCAAAGGCGGCGCAGGTCAGGGCCGCGCCATCGCGGTCACATTGCCAGACAGCGCCTTGCTCAGACACGGCCAGGAGCCGCGCCGAGCTGAGCAGGGAGAGGTCTTTCAGCGTGACGCCAAGCGCCGCACTCTCAGCGACCATGTCGAGCGAGCGCGCATCGAGCAGCTGCACCTGCTGTGTCTGTGTGATCGCGGCGATCAGCGTATGGTCTGGCGATAGCGAGGCGAGGCTCTGATACGTCGCCGGGTCGAGCCGGTCGAACGCGTCCAGCACATCGCGCGGCGCTGGCAGTAGCGAGGCCTCTGATGCGCCGTCCTCCTCGGCGGCTGCGGTGACAGGCAGCGGCGCAGGTTCCGGCGCACGCGCATCGGTCAGCAGCTGGACCAGAACATCCAATTGCTCTGTCTGCAGCGCCTCCAGGCTGCCAGAATACAACCAGCCCGCCTCAGCCCCGGTCAAGGGACCGCTGAAAATCTCGGGCAGGTCGGCGAGGCGGTCGCTCTCCGGTTCGATAATCGTCTGCATCAGGCGATGACGGGCCGCGGTCGACCAGCGCGTCAGCGTGTCATCGCGCCCCATAGTGATGAAATGCCGGCCATCCGGCTCGAACAGCATGGCTTCGACGGCGCCGCTATAGCCGTCCATCTGTTCGACTGTTGCCTCGCCGGTCTCAAGATTGAACAGGCTGAGCTTGCCCTGGTCCCAAATCGCCACTTCGTCTCGCGTCGGGGAGAGCGCCGCGACGCCAAATTCGAAATCGGACCAGGCATAAGACAGGGTCTGCTGAACCGACGAGTCAGCGCCGAGCTGGAAGGCATAGAGCCCGTCCGCATTGGCGATCGCAGCCACATCTCGGCGGCGATCATGGGCGATGATCTGCGAGTCCGGCACCTCGCCCAGGATTTCCTGCGTGTCGAAATTGAGCCACACAGTCGCTTTGCGATTGCCGCCAACAGCATATCCGGAGGCCAGCCAATATGCGCCACTCGCGGATGGGCTGATGCGATAGATTGAGCGCAGGCTCGGCACGGTCATCGCGTCTGGCACAGCATCCGTCTGAAACGCCCAGGCATAGACATTGGCCTCGTTGGAAAAATATAGCCTGTCGGCTGTTTCGTTGAAAAGAATGCAGCCATAGCCGCTCGGCATCGGCGTTTCGGCGAGCGTCTGCTGCGTCTCTAGGTCGACAATCTTGACGCCGGTCTCTGCATAAAAAGCCGCCATCGCCCCGTCCGCTGACAGCGCGACGGCATTGGACGCCTCAATCGGCAGCGTTGCGGATCGTCGCCCGCTTGGCATCTCAAACACATCGAGAACGCCCGTCTCTCGGGTTGAGGGCGCTGCAAACGTTCTGGGCGCGTTGATGTGAGAGAGCGAACAGTAATTGTCACTCACCGCGCCGGACCCGACTTCTTGTGACGTCCGCAAATATTGATCGACATGCGGAATGCGGGTCAGACCGCTCATCAAAGCCGAGCGGGCTTCTGCGGTTGGTGCGGCCGCGAAGGCTTCAATTGAGAGCAGCAAGGAGAGATCGAGATCGCCGTCTTGCTCGGTTGCCGCTTGCGCGGCGAGCGCGCGGGAAAAAGACAGATTGGATTGCAGCGTCGCCTCATTCCGCTCGGCCACGGCGGCGTCGCGCTGCTGCAAAGCGACATAGCCAAAGCCCATGGCGACGAGGAAAAAGACAGCCGAAACAAAGGCGCCGATCAGGCCTGTGCGGCGCACCGCTTTGGCGCGGGTGACGGCGGTGCTGTTCAAGGTGGCCTGATATTCCGAACTCTTGCCGAAGAATTCAGCCACTTCTTCTGGTAGGTCCTCATTCGCGGGCGTGTTCTGCGCAAAGTCCAGCGCTTCGGCCAGCAAATCGTCGCGCAACAGGATCGGGCTTTCTTTCTTCTTGCCGCGCCGCGCCCAATTGGCGGCCTGGCGTTGATATTCGGTACATTGACGCAGCCAATGCACATCGGTGCGCAAAGCCGTGTCGAGCTCGATCAGGCCTTTGGTTTGACTTGATCCCGGAACCGCGGGATTGTTCCAGCAATGGATCCAGTCAATCCCGGCCAGGGCTTGCGGGGCCGGGATTCCCTCCGACAGATCACTGAGTGTCACGACCAGGATGCGTTTGGACAGCCGTGTGGCTTCCTCAATCTCCCAAGCACACACTTTCGACATGGCCGACTCATCTGACAGAATGAACACGACCGTGTCACTCTCCAGGATCATCTCACCGAGGCGTTCCTGGAAATCCTCGCCTTTCGAAATGCCATGCCGATCCAGCAGCACTTTATGGTTCTGATTGGACAGATAGAGTTCCAATTCATCCGCGAAGTGCACTTGCGCGCGCGAATAGGAGACGAACACGACGAGCTGATCGGTGCTGGTATAAGTGACCATGTCATCCCTCCCGTCCAGCAGCGCCCCCATCGCGCAGCTGGTTCTCCTTACCGTATACCCCAAAGCGGCAGAGGAACAAGAAACGACGCCCTGGACCCGGATATCGATCCAAGCGCGAAGGGGTGCGAGGCCTTGCGACGCACTTAGCCCAATGATGGGGCAGGAGGAGACGAGGACGGTTCTGTTTTATGGCTGCTTCTGGGATTTAGGAGACGAAAGCTAAGGGGCCGAAGCGGACATGAGCATCGTCGCAAACCGGTTTTCGCAGCTGCAAAGCTGCGCGATCGACACGGTAAATCTTGGGAACAATCGATAGCGATGATTTAGATTTACAACTTAACCACCTCTTGGCGCAAACCTTCCCATTAAGAGTCGCAAGTATATTTTTCGCCGACTTTATCTGTCCGGCTGGAAACTCTATCTAATCGGATTTCCCGGGTTAACTATTGAGTGAGAAAGGTACAGTTTGGATTGTTGTGACCTCACAAGGCTGATAGAATAGAAAGATGAGAATACTCGCGCTCTTTGTCCTATTCGTTGCTACTGGAGCATGTGGAAATCCAACAAAAATAGACTGCATCGATGCAGCTAATTTTTCGTACCGCACTGGCGTTTGTGAAGGCGTCGGAACAGTTGTCATCCCTGAGAACGGGACCGCACAGCACATGGTCCTCGATGACGGTACATATGCCGTCGTTGACCTTCCTTTAACGTTAAATGCGATGCACGGAGATCGCGTGAGAATCACTGCGAAATACTATTTGGGTGAAAAGCACATCGATCTCGCCGAGCATGAGTCTGTCGAGATTATTCGAGACTGACCTAAACCCCGTAAATCTCTGGAGTTTCAAAATCTGCTTAGACGCCGAAAACAGACACCAGGTCGGGGTTAACAGCAGAGAAGCCATGCGACAAAACCGTTTTCAAAGGATGCGAACGTTTGCGCAATCCTGTAAGCGATATTGAAAGGCCAGTTCAAAAGGATCAAAACTTGTTCAAACTCGATGATCGATCCTGGACCAAGAACTCAGTTTCGGCATCTGCAGCTGAAGTAGAAGTATTCTTTCATCTGTCCGACGAGTTTCATCCTGACCCAAATGATCTTGATGAGGCTAAAGTGTTGCCCCTCAGCATTCCTTCCAACGTGATGGAGGGCACAAGTCAGCTTGTTTCCAGAGACGCTGTTACCGGTTTTTCGGAATTAGTGGAACACTATCGAGAGGTGCTGAAAGCTGCCATGGAGCACCGCCAATCGTATAACGACTTTTCTCATCACATGTGGCTGAGATTGGTTATTTCATCCGACGAAGGCGCAGTTATGTTTGCATATTATGACAATTGGAATGAGATGAAAGCGCTGTTCGAAGCACTGAAAGCCACCGAGGACGGTCAACAGCATTGGGACGTGGAACAAGGGTGGGAGATGATCATTTTGAGAATGGGGTCACGTTTCCACTTTAGGGAAGGCGGATTCGACCAAGGGGGCGAATACGCGAACGTTTCATTTCCACGAAACTCGCTTCTTGCATCATTCGAAGAACTAGAAGCACGCATGACGAGCTTGATTGAGCGCCTCACTCTTGAACTTGGAGAAGATTATTGGAGTAAGTTCCGACACGACCTAGTCGATTACGATTAACTAGGTTTGCGCGACGGCGGGACGTTAATGACCGCTTCGACGCCAAAGCGGACTTCGGCTCCGGGTCAGGATGAGGCATTGGTGCATTTGGCGCCCCAAGCACTGCCTCCTTTATTCACGCTTTGCCCAGCTTGACTGGGCCATCCATCACCCGATGTCACGGCGGGCACGGGAGCGATATGTCCGCTCCCGATATCGCTGTGAGTCTGGGTGCTGGGCCC
>JBCCDZ010000181.1:0-6766 GCA_039030525.1 Pseudomonadota bacterium
CGCACGTCTCCATCCGAAGACTGGCAAAAGCGGCTGGTCATCACCTACTCTAAAGCGCGCAAGGACTGACCCCACATTGTCAATGGTTCGCTACCAGGTCAGAAACTCAAACGTCAAAGATCGAGCGCCATTGGCCGGGATCGTGAATCGCCAGGTCGTCGAAGGCGCGGTTTCCTTAGGCCGAATACTGGACTTGGAGATTTTTTCGCCTGGTTCCAGCAAAAAGCCGAGTTCGATCTGAACGCGTCGCGATGACGTGTTGATGAATGTGTATTCTTCCTGGCGCAAAGTCATTCGTTCACCCGACACTGCGCGCGCAGCCTCTGTTGAGTGCGTTTGAGCAATCGCGACCACATGTCCGCTATAAATGGAATCGACTTCGACCGGTCGTCCAATGGGATGGTTCTCGATATCATCCGCGCCCGCGAAAAAGGGGTTGCCATTCTCGCGCTTGTCCATAATCCGAACCGTGCCTGCAGGCAGCGGTTCGGCTAGACGGCCACGCCGAGAATTGTCGATGACGTAGCGAACTTCTCCGTGCAGGACATCATTTGGCTCCGCTCCATTCCTGGCACGGTCCAAAGCGCGCCGCTTATCTGAATCGGTGAAATCAAATGCATAGCGCTTTTTGAATTTTACCCTTGGTTTGTTCAAGAACAGAATTTGTTTGGTTTGTTGCGCCGCCAAAGTGGTGCGGAAGGGCGCGCGATACAGCTTATAGTCGCCAAGATCTTCGCGTTCAGCGCGCGCTCGGGAAAAGTCGTCCCGTTCGCTTGAAAGGCGCGAAGCCGTGACAACAACCCTTTCCATCCTACGGTCATTGACCGGTACCGTCCTAGATAATGTCACCCCTTGCTGCATCCGTGGCTGGCAATTGGCAAAGAACCGAGACGGCGAGATCCGCGGCGCTGATGTTTCATCAAGGCGTGACACCGTTCCGCCGATAACCGAGACATCTGCCTGTGTCACATCAATGCGGGTTCGATTCGAGATGGTGAGCCAGGCATCAAGTTGGGCTGACGAACGCGTGTTCAAAGACATGATGTAATCCGCGCGCCACGCAAACCCGGTCGCAAGATAACGAAACTCGATCGTCTGTGGCCCAGCCTCCGGCGCATCAATCGTCAGCGACAGAGTCGGATTCGATACGAGCGTCTGTGGCCGGTCATCAAACCGAATGCGTTCAGCCAGACCTGAGCATTGAAAAGGTTCCAGTCTGTCGCCGACCTGAAGGACCACGCCTTGGGCGCCTGATACGATCGTCGCCTGCTCGACCTCTACTTCACCGCTCCCAGCCGACGTCCGGATCAGAGTGACCTCTTGCCCCACAGCATTTTCGAACAAAGCCTGCGGGCTCAACAAATCATAGTCGAAACTACGTTCAATTGAGATCGCACCAAACTCTGTCAGCAATGCCGTCTGTGGAATGATTTGATTATTGATTCCCTCAAACGAGATCTGCGACCGCCCCGCTGGTACAACAAATGTGCGGCGCTCGGTAATCATAGCCAGATCGCCAGGATAGACCGTGATCGACACGTCGTCCGGTTCGGTCGAGACAATCGCCTGGCTTGGCGCTGCAGATTGCGCCGCAACCGCGAGTGCGATGCCGATACTCCCAATCGTGAGCAGAGCTGTTCTGACGAAACCTAACATGCCAAACGCCCCCGCTAAGGACGCTCATAGAGAACCGTAAACTCCAGCGTCGCCTCGCCTTCCGCTGCAACCGGGATCTGCCAAGTCAACTCATCGCTTCTCGATTGATCGTGTGGATGGCTTTCGCGGACGACCCGCTCATTCCACCAGGACCGCCAAATCGGCTGCGTGATCTGTACCGTAGCGGGCTCAGACTTGGCGTTGCGGACGGTGTATTGCATCGTCACCTCATAACGCTGAGCGCTCGGGCGGGTTTCGCTCAAGGCCGCTTGCGCCACGGTGATATCGAACGCTTCGCCGATATTGATCGATAGATCTGTTCCTCCCGCAGAGTTGGCAATTTCGTCTTCGCCAATAAATTGCGATCGGCCAGAACTATCACGCGCATAAATGCGGAATGCGCCAGCTGGCAACGGCGCATCCAATCCGGCTTCGCGGGAATTGCTGAACGCAATATGGACGCTGGCATTTTGAGGCTCATCGACAGATCTCAGACCGCTTGCGCGGTATTTGTAGACCCGCTCGGCTTTGACGCCTTCGGCCTCAATGATTGAAATCTGCTTGGTCTGATTGCTTGCAACCGTCGTCGGATTGGGCAGCGTGTAGAGATAAGCGTCACCGATACGCTCCAGATCGCTCGCTTCATTGCCGCCGCGCGTCCGCGACCGATTGCGTTGATTGTTGCGGCGCTGCTGACGGGTGCGCCAATTGTCCATGCTGGACGTCGCATAGACCTCACCGGCTGCAAGATTGAGCGTTGCATTTTCGAAGCTTGTTGAAGTTGTATTCTTGATCGTCGCCCAGCCCTGTAAATCCATGGACTGATTGGCTTCATCGAATACAGCAACATAATCACCACGCCAGCTCAGACCGCTACTCAGATAGGTCAACCGCGCCGGGCGCGTACCCGACCGTTGCGAATTGACGTTGACAGACAGGGTCGGGCTCGCCCGCAGGTTTTCGGGGACCGCATCGTAAATAACCCGCGTTGGCAAATTGTCTTCGCGCAGCACCTCGATCTTGCCGTCAACTTCCAGCACCGCCCCTTGATTGACCGAAAGGATGGTGGCCGACACAGTGGTTTCTTCGCCAGTCGCCGGGTTTACCCGTATCATTTCGACCGTATCACCCACCGATTTCTCAAGCAATTTGGCCGGCGTCAGCAGATCAAAGTCATAATTCTGCTCAACGATTTGAACACCATCAGCTTGAAATGTGACCGTGGCGGGATCTATTCCGGAAGAGACATTAGCGAGCGTGATAGACGTGCGTCCGTCAGCGAATAGAATCTCTCGCTCATCTTGCACCAGGGCGAAGCCTTCATTGAACTGTCCATAACCATAGTCATCGCCTTGATGGCCATAGAAGGTAATATTGAGGCCGTCGCTGAAAGCGCTGGGCGCCAAGAATGGCGATACCGCCATCAGCGCCAGAAAAGCTCGATTCAATCTGCTGAGTGTTGGCATGCGGAGGCCTCCTTCTGATCAAGACCAGCCAGGCGGTCAATTCGCCGGATGGCTGATCTCACACTGCAAGGCCCCGATAACAAATCAAGCAAAAAGTCCGCTCAGCGAGACAACGCGAACAATTGACGGATCGCGTTTTGCGTAGCGCGATGTTCTGGCCTGAGTTCTTAAAATTGAGCGCTGGAAGATATACGCGTCCCCCCCCTACTCCGCCGCGATCAACGTTGTCCGCGATTTTGGCAAAGTCCCATTCGGCCAGTGTTGCCAGAGCTCAGCCTGTTTCTCGGCGGCCAGTGAAATTGCGGCTTCCTTGATGTGGCCATAGCCGCGAATATCATCCGGGATTTCCGCGATCGCGACGGCGAGGTCGAGATTTTTCGCGGTTAGATCCGCCAGCAAACGCTCGACTGTATCGAAGTACTGGTCGCGGATCTTGCGCTCCAGTTTGCGCTCTGTGGTCCAGCCAAATGGATCCAGCCGCGTGCCGCGCAACCACTTGAATCGCTTCATGATCTTGAAGCCGGTCTTCATCCAGGGCCCAAACGATTTCTTCCGCAAATGACCATTTTCATCCTTCTTGGAATTCAATGGCGGAGCGAGATGATACGATATCTTGCCGCCTTTGAACTTCTTGGCCAGATAAGCGTCGAACTTGCCATCAGTCCAAAGCCGGGCGACTTCATACTCGTCCTTATAAGCCATGACCTTATAGGCATAACGCGCCACGGCCTCTGACAGGCGCTCACCTAGTCCAGCTTCGGTCTCCGCCAGTTTTACCTGATCGACCAGCGCGCGATAGCGGTCAGCGTAGGCCGTACTCTGATAGCCTTTCAAACGCTCTGCGCGGTTATCGATCAACGCGTCCAGCGTCATGGGCGGGATGTGGCCGCGCGGGTCTTTTGCGGTTTCCAGACGCTCTGGGTCATAAGCCGCGATTCGCCCGAGATCGAAGGCCGCCATATTGTCATCCGCTTTGACGCCATTCAGCTTGATGGCGCGGTAGAGGCCGCGCAGCGAGACCGGCACCTGCCCCTTTTGCCAGGCATAACCAGCCATGATCATATTGGTGTAGATGGCTTCATTAAAGTAGAGGATGGCCAGCGCTTCGGCATCGAATGCGGCAAAGTCTGTCGCCTGTCGCTTGACGCGCGCTGCCAGCAAATCACTTTCAAACTTCTTCGAGCGATCGCGAATGAACTCACTGGTCGGCGTCACATCGCTATTCGCATAAGCGGCCGTGCGCTCAGCATCCATCAGGTTCAAGGCATCGCCGCCCGCAGCCACAACCAGATCGCAGGCAATCATGCAATCTGTGCTGGCGGGTGGCACGCGCCCGGTTGAGATCATGTCCGGTTCCCGCGCGAAGCGCAGATGGCTCAAGACCGGTCCGCCTTTTTGAGCCAGTCCCGTCATGTCGAGACTGGAGGCCGCGTGACCGTCAACATGCGCGCCCATGGCCAGGATCGCCGCGACTGTCGTCACGCCGGTTCCGCCAACGCCTGTGAACAGGACATTCCAGACCCCGTCCAGGCTCGGCGTGTCAGGCAGCGGCAAATTGGTCGCGTCAATCTCGGGTCGCGGTTCGTCCTTGGCAGTGAATTCCCCATCGGTCACCGTGATGAAGCTCGGACAGAAGCCCGTCACGCAAGACAGATCGGTATTGCAGGTCGATTGATTGATCCGGCGCTTACGGCCGAGTTCTGTCTCAACGGGTTCAACGGACAAGCAGTTGGATTTAACGGAACAGTCACCGCACCCTTCGCAAACCTCGGTATTGATCAGGACACGCGTCCGGTCCGGCGCGCGCAACCCTCGCTTCGAGCGGCGGCGTTTCTCGGTTGCGCAAATTTGATCATAGATCAGGACGGAAACGCCTGGCGTTTCGCGCAATTGCTTTTGCACCTTGTCGAGATCAGCCCGATCATAAATGCGCACACGGCGCGGCAGACCCTTCACGGCGGCATAACGCACAGGGTCTTCGGTGACGATGACAATCGTCTCGACCCCCTCACCTTTCACTTGCTGGGCAATCTGTTGCGGCGTCTGGCCCGACTCGACGGTTTGGCCGCCGGTCATTGCGACGGCATCATTGTATAGGATCTTATACGTGATGTTGGCGCCTGAGGTCACCGCTGCGCGGATCGCCAAAGAGCCGGAATGCGAATAGGTGCCATCGCCGAGATTGACAAACATGTGCTCTTCATCAGTGGCGAAATGCTGTCCGACCCAGGCAACGCCTTCGCCGCCCATCTGGCTCGTCATATCGGTGTTCCGGTCGGGCATGAAATTGGCCATATAATGACAACCAATCCCCGCCAGCGCGCGAGACCCTTCTGGCACCACGGTCGAGGTATTGTGCGGGCAACCTGAGCAATAATGCGGGGTCCGCACCGTCGGCGTGGCATTCGTGCGCGCCGCTTCTCCGGCGCGTCCGACACGGGCAAAATAGGCGTCGGCCTTTTGCGTGTCCCAGCCCTTCGGCAAGACGCTGAGCAAAGCTTCGGCCATTTCCGGCACGGGAATAGACCCGGTTTGCGACAGCAGGGGCTTACCCTCTACGGTGCGCTTGCCTTCCAGCATCGGCCGCTTTTTCTCAGGTAGTGGATACAAGGCGGCGCGTAACTGGTCTTCGATCAATGGGCGTTTATGCTCAATCACCAGAACACGCTCAAGCCCCGAACAGAAGGCGCGAATGCTATCCTGTTCCAGCGGCCATGGCATCGCAACTTTATAGATCGACACCCCAAGCTTCGCCGCTTCGTCAGGGGACAGGCCCAGCGCGTCGAGGGCTTCAAACACATCCCGCGCGGCTTGTCCGGAAACGATCAGACCAATTCGCGGTTTTGCACTGGGCAGAATGACGCGATCAAGCTGATTGGCGCGCGCCCAGGCCTGTGCCGCTGGCAATTTGTATTCACGCAAACGGCGCTCTTTCTCGAGCGGCGGATCAGACCGCCGCATATGCACGCCATCACTCGGAAACTCAAACTCGGGGACGACGAAATTCATCCGGTCCAGTGAGACATCTACGACCGCGCCGCTATCCATTGTGTCAGCCAGCGCGATCATGGCGCTCCAGCCGCCACTGAACCGGCTCATCGCCCAGCCGTGCAATCCATAGTCCAGGACATCCTGGATCGACGCTGGATTAAGCACCGGGATTTCAGCATCTTGCATCGCGAATTCCGACTGCGATGGCAGGGTCGAGGACTTGCACATATGGTCATCGCCCAGCACAGCGAGCACGCCGCCAAGCGCAGACGTTCCAGCTGCATTGGCGTGTTTGAAAACGTCGCCGGTTCGGTCAACGCCCGGCGCCTTGCCATACCAGATGCCAAACAGGCCATCGCGCTGTGCCCCCGGAAACAGGCCCAGTTGCTGGCTGCCCCAGACCGCTGTCGCACCGAGGTCTTCGTTCAGGCCTTCCCAGAATTTGATATCATGCGCATCGAGCCAGGTTTGCGCCGCGCGCACTTGCTGGTCATAGCCGCCCAGGGGAGACCCGCGATAGCCGGAAATGAAGCCTGCTGTATTGTGTCCCGCCTGCAAATCGAGCCGCTTCTGATCAAGCGGTAGGCGGACCAGGGCCTGAATGCCGGTCATATACGCTTTGCCCTCGACAAGATCGTATTTGTCGTCCAGCG
>JBCCDZ010000182.1:0-6717 GCA_039030525.1 Pseudomonadota bacterium
GATCGTGTTCGGGTCTTCCTTACCGGCAACATAGACCGGGATGTTGTCCATCGGGCCGGGGCGATACAGCGAGATGATCGCAATGACGTCCTCGAGGCTGCCCGGGCGCACTTTGCGCAGCGTGTCACGCATGCCCTGGCCTTCGAGCTGGAACACACCCAAAGTCTCACCAGACGCCATCAGCTTATAGGTTTCCGGATCGTCCAGGCTGAACCAGTCCGGTCCGACATCCTGGCCATCGCGGCGAATGAATTTCAGCGCACGATCAATCACGGTCAGCGTTTTCAGGCCGAGAAAGTCAAACTTTACCAGACCCGCTGACTCTGCCCATTTCATATTGAATTGCGTTGCTGGCAGGTCGGCGCGCGGGTCATTATACAGCGGCACCAATTCAGTCAGCGGTCGATCGCCAATCACCACGCCTGCCGCATGCGTGCCGGCATTGCGATACATGCCTTCCAGCGCCAGCGCCGTATCGAGCAATTCGCCGACGCGCGGGTCGCGACTGATCTCTTCGTGAAATTTCGGCTCATCGTCGATCGCTTCGGACAGTTTGGGCGGCTTGGCCGGGTTGAACGGGATCAATTTGGCCAAGCGATCGACTTGCCCATACGGCATTTGCATCACGCGACCGACATCGCGCACCACCGCTTTCGCTTGCAGCGTGCCGAAGGTGATGATCATAGCAACAGATTCAGCGCCATATTTATCCCGGACATAGCGAATGACCTCGCCGCGACGCTCCTGACAGAAATCGATATCGAAGTCAGGCATTGAGACCCGCTCTGGATTCAAGAACCGCTCGAACAGCAAGTCGAAGCGCAACGGATCAAGGTCCGTGACGGTCAGCACCCAGGCGACCAATGAGCCAGCGCCAGACCCCCGGCCTGGACCAACCGGAATGTCCTGGTCCTTGGCCCATTTAATAAAGTCGGCAACGATCAGGAAGTATCCAGGAAAGCCCATGCCTTCGATAATGCCGAGCTCATATTCCAGGCGCTCGAAATAGGTTTCGCGCGTCGCATAGAGTTGCGGCGCAGCCGCCAGGCGGGCTTCGAGCCCCTCTTTCGCCTGTAGCTTCAGCTCATCAATCTCAGACCGCGAACCATCGCCGAAATTGGGCAGGATGGGTTTATGCTTGGTGGCACGAATACCACAGCGTTTGGCAATTTCCGCTGTTGTCTCAATGGCTTCCGGCAAATCTGCGAACAGCTCGCGCATCTCGGCTTCGGTCTTTAGATATTGCTGGCCTTGAACCTGCGGTCGGTCTTCCTGGCCGAGATAAGCGCCATTGGCGATACACATCATGGCATCATGCGCTTCGGCATCATCCGGTTTCATGAAGCGTACATCATGGGTCGCGACAATTGGCAGGTCGAGTTCATATGCCAATGCAAGCAGACCTGGCTCTGTTTGCAATTCTTCCGGGGAACCATGCCGGGTGATCTCGACATAGCAGCGTCCTGGAAATTGAGCTGCGAGCGTTTCCAGAGCGGCCTTGGCGTCTTCGGTTTTGCCGCGCAAGAGATGCCGCGCAACCTCGCCCTCCGCCCCGCCTGTCAGGGCAATCAGGCCATCCGTCTTGTCTTCGAGATAGCGTTTGTGAATGCGCGGGACACCATCCTCCGCGTCGAGATAGGCATAAGAAGAGAGCGCCATCAGTCGCTCATATCCCAGCTTGTTCTGAGCATAGAGCGTGAGCCGTGTAATGGTTTCCTGATGCGCGCCATCCGTGACATCGAAACATACCGCCATGATCGGTTGGACGCCTGCCCCAGCCAAGCTCTCAGCCAGCTCGAGCGCGCCATACAGATTGTTGCGGTCGGTCACAGCCACTGCCGGCATCGCCTGATCGACACACCATTTGGTCAAGCCCTTGGTGGTGATCATGCTTTCAAGCAAAGAGAATGATGTTCGCACCGAAAGATGGATGAAAGGCGATTGACCCAAAGCGCACTCCTGATCCGTTATCAGCACCAAACGCACGCTGATCCGATTCTGGATCTCATCACCAGATCAGAACTGTGCGTCGACACTGCCAAGCGATTTCAGTAGCAGAAAACTCCATGGAACAAAAGCAGAACTTTCGGTCTATCCATGGAAATCTGTGAGTTTCCCATCCCGCAGGGTGAGAACACGATCCATGTGTTGCGTCAGCGCCATATTGTGCGTTGCGACGAGCACCGCTGCCCCTTCACCGCGCGCCATGCGAATAAGGCTTTCAAATACCCGCTCGGTCGTCGCTGGATCGAGATTGCCTGTTGGCTCGTCGGCAATGACGAGGCGCGGATCATTGACCAGTGCGCGCGCAATCGCGACCCGCTGCTGCTCTCCACCCGACATTTGGCCCGGCTGGTGCTTCAATCGCTCGGACAGGCCCATATCGGCGAGGATGAGATCAGCCTTCTCGCGCGCTTTGCTGCGCGGCAGACCGCCCACCATAAGCGGCATAGCGACATTATCGCGGGCATTAAACTCTGGCAGCAAGTGGTGAAACTGATAGACGAAGCCGAGCTTCTCGCGGCGCAGGCGCGTACGCCCGGCATCGTTCAAGCTAAGACAATCCTCGCCTTCGAGAAAGACCTGCCCGGCTTCCGGTTTTTCCAGCAAGCCAGCAGTGTGCAACAAGGTCGACTTGCCAGAACCGGACGGCCCGATCAGGCCGACAAGCTCGCCGGGGTTCAGAACCAGATTGGCGCCTTCCAGTACTTTCAACACACCCGCTTCAGACTTGTATTCGCGGACAATGTTTCGAAGTTCGAGCACGGCCGTCATTATTCGAACCTCAAGGCTTCGACCGGGTCGAGACGCGCTGCAGCCCAGGCCGGCCAGATCGTCACCAACATAGACATGGACATCGCCCAGAGCGTGACAAAGCTGACTTCAAACCAATTAAGTTCGGCGGGCAATCCATCCAATCCGTAGACCGTTGGCGGGAACAAGTCGCGCTGGAGGACAATACTGATCCCATCAATCACGACATCTATGTTCAGCACCACGATGACACCTAGCAGCGCACCGATCAGCGCCCCTGTCAGGCCGAGCAACGCCCCGATCATCAAAAAGATACGCATGACCGAGCCACGCGATGTGCCGACTGTGCGCAAGATCGCGATGTCTCGGGTCTTGTTCTTCACCAGCATCACGACGCCCGTAATGATGTTCAGCGCCGTGATCACAATCAGGATCAGCATGATGATCATCATCATCGATCGCTCGGTATTCAGAGCTGCGAAATAGGCCTCGTGCCGGGCCTTCCAGTTTTGAACGGGCAAACGATAATTCATCGCTTCTGAGACGTCTGCTTCCGCTTGCTCTGTCTGCATCGCGTCCGGCACCCGGATATCAATTTTGTCATAGAGGCCCTTGCGACCAAAGAAGAGCTGCGCCTGCTCGACGGGCATCAAAATGAACAATTGATCCAGCTGCACGCTGCCGGTCTGGAAGAACCGACCAACTGTATAGACCTTGCGCCGAGGCGTGACGCCGAACGGCCCCTGAATGCCGTTTGGCGCAATCAGCGTCACCTTATCGCCAGGGTACAGACCAAGATCGCTCGCCAGGAAGCGGCCCATCATGATGACGTCGCCGCCATTCTTGCCGTCACCAAACCCGAACGCCTTGGCGGCCTCTGCCCCGCCCTCCAGGAATGGCAAATCATCGAGATCTTGCACCCGAACGCCGCGCACCAATGCCCCGCTCTGTCGTCGCTCAGATGAGGCCAGGACTTGCTGCTCAATGATCGGCATTGCGAGATCGACGGTTGGCAGATTTTCGAACCGCTCGGCAAGCTCGTCTACGCTTTCGACCGGCTCATCCTGGGAATAGACATAGATATGCCCTTCGCCGCCCAGCAGAGCATCCAGCAGGGTCGATCGAAACCCGCTCATCACGGACATCACAACAATCAGCGCCATAACGGCGAGCAGGATGCCAATGAAGGAGACGATCGACACCACGGAAACACCGCCATTCGCACGTGTGGCGCGCAAATAACGCCAGGCCAGCGTGCGCTCGACTTGTCCGAAAGGCGTGGCTCTGCTCATTCTGTCAGCCCTATTGAGGAATTATGGACAAATCGTGTTGCACGATGTCCGACCCCGTTTACCCGCACACTTTGTTGACCGCAGACTCTAGCGAGAGGTCTTCCTTCTCGCCCGTTGCCCGGCGTTTCAGCTCGACGGTTCCTGACTTAACGCCGCGCGGACCGACCGTGATCTGCCATGGCAAACCGATCAGCTCCATACGCGCGAATTTTGGGCCTGCCCGGTCCGCGGTCTCGTCATAAAGCGGATCTTTTCCGGCCGCGAGCAGCTTCGCGTAGGCCTCATCTGCCACCGCCGCGACATCTTCTGCATCCGGTTTCATTGAGATGATCCCGGCTCCAAATGGTGCCACTTCATCCGGCCAGATAATGCCATTCTCGTCATGACTGGCTTCGATAATCGCACCAACACAGCGCGAGACGCCAATGCCGTAAGAGCCGCCATGAATGGTGACTAGGCCGCCATCCTTGGTTTGGACTTCGGCTTTTAGCGGGTCGGCATATTTGGTCCCGAAATAGAAAATGTGTCCGACCTCAATGCCGCGCGCCTTGATCTGGCGATCGGCTGGCAGCGCATTGAACGCGGCTTCATCATGTTTCTCGTCGGTCGCAGCATAAAATTGCGTGCGCTTGGTCATTTCAGCTTCCAGCGCAGCGAGATCCCCAAAATCGAAATCTGCACCAGGCGCCGGAACATCAAGGACCGATTTGTCACAATAGACTTCGCTCTCGCCGCTATCAGCGAGGATCAGGAATTCATGGCTCAAATCGCCGCCGATCGGCCCGGGATCAGCTTGCATCGGAATGGCGGTAATGCCCATGCGGGCAAATGTGTTGAGATAAGCGGCGAACATTTTCTGATACGAAATCCGCGCGTCCGCCTCTGAAAGGTCGAAACTATAAGCGTCTTTCATCAGGAATTCGCGCCCACGCATAATCCCGAAGCGAGGACGGATTTCGTCCCGGAATTTCCATTGCTGGTGATAAAGATTGATCGGCAGCGCTTGATAGCTCTTCACACACGACCGGAAGATATCGGTGATCATCTCTTCATTGGTTGGGCCATACAGCATATCCCGATCGTGCCGGTCCGTGATGCGCAGCATCTCTTCGCCATAATCATCATAGCGCCCGGATTCCCGCCACAGATCGGCTTGCTGCAAAGTTGGCATCAGCATCTCGATCGCCCCAGCGCGGTCCATTTCCTCGCGGACAATCTGTTCGATCTTCTTGAGCACCCGAAACCCGAGCGGCAACCATGAATAAATCCCGGCGCCGTTTTGCCGAACCATACCGGTCCGCAGCATCAATTTGTGGCTGGCAATGGTCGCGTCAGACGGCACGTCTTTAGAGACCGGGATGAAGTAACGAGAGAGGCGCATTTGCGTATCTTTTTGTTCAGCTTGAAACGTTTCAACCTGTTATGCACAACCGAAAGGCTTGGCTAGAGGCAAGTGCTGCGCTTGACCTCTCGGCGAATGCAGGCATCCCTAGAGGCATGCTCTTATTGGATGCTGCATTTAGATTTGCCGGGATTACGATTCTGCTCTTGGTGGCGGTGATCTCGCTGCGCGATGCGCGGCATTTGCTTCAAGGCCGATTGGCTGGCGCGATGTGCATTTGTTTGAGCGGCATGCTGATCAATACAATTCCAGAATGGTATAATCCGCCTTTCGCACTGGAAGCGATTGGCTGGATCTTACATGTCCCGAACATCGTGCTGCTCTGGTTATTTGCCCTGTCTTTGTTTGAAGACGATTTTAAAATGCAGCGCATCCATTGGGCAGCGCTCGGCGCGTCATTCATTCTTTTGCCCGGGATTCAGACGTCGATTTACTTCGAAAACCAGATCAGCACGCTGGGCTTCGTCATCGTCAACCGCATTCTCGGGTTTTCCTTGCTGGCTCATTTATTTTGGACCGCCTGGTCGGGCTGGAAAGATGATCTTATCGAAGCGCGGCGTCGGACCCGGCTTTGGTTCATTCTCGGCCTGGGAACGACCGCATTGGTGATTTTGAGTGGCGAGTCCATCCATTATGGCCTGACCTTCGATAATAATGACCCGGATTGGTTTACAACCGCCCGGACAATCATTGCCTTGCCGATGATCCTCATCGGAGCGCTCTGGTTTTTGAAGTTGCTGCCGGAAACCCTTCTATTCGAACGCACATCGCGCCCGGCCGCGGTCTCTGCCAAGGTCGATCCCAAAGACACCGCAACCCACACGCGCCTGGTCGCTGCCATGGAAACTGAGTTTCTATACCGCGAACAAGGGCTCGGCATTGGAGATCTCGCGGCAAAACTTAGCGTCCCTGAGCACCAGCTTCGCGCCCTGATCAATAAGGGCCTCGGCTATCGCAATTTCGCGGCCTTCCTGAACCAGTATCGCTTGACCGAAGCCAAAGCCGCTCTGGCCGACCCGGAACAAGCCCGGACGCCGATTCTGACGATTGCCATGGATGTTGGATATGCCTCACTCGCAACCTTCAACCGCGCGTTCAAAACCGAGGAAGGCACGACGCCCAGTGCGTATCGCGCTGAAGCCCTCGAAAATGTTGCGCAATCTTGAAAAACCATCCTCATTTTTGAAATTGTGGCCTCAATTTCGCGCTTGCGGAGAGGCTTTGTCCGATTTGTGATTGTCTGACCTCATCGAAAGACGAGGAGACAAA
>JBCCDZ010000183.1:0-6717 GCA_039030525.1 Pseudomonadota bacterium
CTGGCAGCATTCCTGCTCGGCTTTGGCCTGACAGGGTTGATCGTTCAGGAAACCAGCCAAAGCCTGCTC
Organism: Pseudomonadota bacterium; assembly: GCA_039030525.1. GTDB lineage: Bacteria > Pseudomonadota > Alphaproteobacteria > Caulobacterales > Hyphomonadaceae > Henriciella. The sequence goes on from JBCCDZ010000183.1 coordinate 70, forward strand.
GGCCTCTATATCTGGCCCATCCTGGTCGCCATTCCGGCCTTTATGGTGGCGCTCCCCACCACCCGGTATCTTGGGCTCACTATCTCCAAGATCATGCCGAAAGAGGAAACCGACGCGGTCTCGCGCAAAGCCTTTATCGGCGCTGTAGCCATCATCATTCGCGGCGAGGCGGAGCTCGGAAAACCCGCCGAAGCCAAATTGAGAGATGTCCATGGCACGACCCATTACATCCTCGTTGAACCGGACCAGACAGGTCTAAAATTTGCTCAAGGAAATGAGGTTTTATTAGTCAAAAAATCTGGATCAATTTTTCAAGCTGTCATCAATACAAATCCTGTATTGAGCCGCACATAAGTCAGGAAGGACACATCATGGACTATCTTACAGAACTCCCCGTTATTATTGCAATTGCCGCTTTCGGCTTCTTGCTTATCTGCGGCATGGTCTTCGCGCGGCTGTATCGCCGATCGTCGAAAGAAGTGTCCTTCGTCCGGACCGGCTTTGGCGGCCAGAAAGTCATCATGAATGGCGGCGCCCTGGTGTTCCCGATCCTGCATGAAATCATCCCGGTCAACATGAACACGCTGCGCCTGGAAGTGCGCCGGCATGCTGAACAAGCGCTGATTACGCGCGACAGAATGCGGGTCGATGTCCAGGCTGAATTCTACGTCCGGGTCCAGCCCACGGTGGAAGCGATTGCTGACGCCGCCCAGACCCTCGGCCAGCGCACCATGCGCCCGCAGGATTTGAAAGAGCTTGTCGAAGGCAAGTTTGTCGATGCCTTGCGCGCCGTGGCGGCTGAAATGGCGATGGAAGAACTGCATGAGCAGCGCGTCAATTTCGTCCAGAAAGTGCAAGCCGCTGTGTCAGAGGATATTCTAAAGAACGGTCTCGAATTGGAATCTGTCTCACTGACCGGGCTCGACCAGACGTCAAAAGAGTATTTCAATCCGAACAATGCGTTTGACGCGGAAGGTCTGACCAAACTGACCGAGGAAATCGAAGCGCGTCGCAAAAAGCGGAACGATATCGAACAAGAGACCGAAGTTCAGATCAAGCGCAAGAATCTCGACGCTGAACAGCAGCGCCTGGAAATCTCGCGTGACAGCGAATATGCCCGCCTGCAACAGCAGCGCGAAGTTGAAATTCGCAAAGCCATGCAAATTGCTGAGATTGCCAAAGAGCAAGCCGAGCGCGAGCGTGAAGCAGAACAGGCCAAGATCGTCGCGACCCAGCAAGTAGAAGAGTCGGCAATTGCAGCGAAGCGCGAAGTGGAACAGCGCGAGATCGAGAAGACCCAAACCGTTGAATCGGCGCAGGTCCTGAAAGAAAAGCTCGTAGAACTTGCCCGCCAGGAACGCGACATTGCGGTGGCGGAGAAGTCTCGCGCCAAATCAGAAGCCGACGCAGAAGCTGACAAAGCCCGCGCCATCGCCGCCCGCGCGATGGAGGAAGTCACCACAGCGCGTGAGACTGAGATTGCGGATCGTCAAATGGCGATTGAGCTGATCGATGCGCGTAAGGATGCGGAACAAGCCGCGATCGCCATTCAGGTCGCCGCTGAAGCTGAGAAAATGGCCTCTGCTGACCGGGCCGAAGCGGTCCGCATTGAAGCTGAAGCCGAAGCCCAGCGTGAGCGCATCACCGCAGAGGGTGCGGCGCAAGCTGAGAAGCTGCGCGCGGATGCGCTGGCCGCGACATATGCGGTGGAAGCGGACGGTAAGCGTGCGGTCAACGAAGCGGCCAACGTCTTGTCGGTCGATCAGATCGCGATGCAGATCAAACAGGCTCTGATTCAGGCGCTGCCATCGATCATCGAACAGCAGGTCAAGCCAATGGAGCAAATCGAAGGCATCAAGATCCTGCATGTCGATGGCTTAGGCGGCATTGGTGGCGGCTCAGACAGCGGCGACGGCGTTGGCAATGGCAATGTTGCCGACCAGGCCGTGAACGCGGCGCTGCGCTATCGTGCGCAAGTGCCATTGCTCGACAGCTTGCTGGGTGAGCTTGGCCTGAAAGACGCCGATCTCAATGACGCGCTGTCCGGGGTGACCGCCAAGCCGAATGGCAGCGCGGCCCCCGATCGGAAGGAAAACCAATTGCCCGAGTAAATCAGGCCTTTTGGTTCCCCCTTCCCTGCACTAAACCACATTCAAACACTTTTCGGAGGACACTCTATGAGCACGACCAGCCCAACCGCCCTGCAATATCTTGATAAAGCAATGGGAGGGCTGCGCGAGCTCGGTCTGCTGCCGGACGCGGATGGCAGCGCCGCCCCGGTCGTCGCCCTGCTCGAACAGATCACAGAGCTGGAGCCCGACAAAGTCGCGGCGATTGCCCGGACGCTTGATCAGGCCAGTGTGTTCAATGATGTGGTGCGCGAACAGGTCTCGAACATGACCATCGCGCAGCGCTATGAAGGCATCACCAAAGCGTTTGATTCCATTCGCGATGATGCCAAGTCGCTGGTCGACCAATATGCCGATGGTAAAATATCGACCATGGAACGGGTCTCTAATGTCTGGATGAAAATGACCCGTGGCGACATTGCCAGCCGGTTCGGCAAAATCAAGGATCTCTACCTCGAGGTTCAGGACGAGTCGGCCAACCAGATTGCCCGGGAGCGCAACATTCTGGAAGCCTATCTTGATTTTCGCGGCGCCATGAAACAATCCGAAGTGCTGGCTTTGGAAGTGCTCAAGACCGCTGAGGGTGTGCTCGACACGGCCCGCGGTGAGGTCACTAAAGCGGTCGAAGCGCTCAATGCCTTCACCGGCGAGGATGCCGCTGAACGCGCCCGGGTGGAACTCGCCCGCGATGAGAAGCTGCGCGAGCTGCAAGCGGAAGAGAAGCGCTACCAGATTGCCAAGGACCTGTCTGACAATCTGACCATTGGCTATAATACGTCGGAAGTGATCATGGCCCGTCTGGTTCAGATCACCACAGCGAAAGAGCGCGTCTATGCGCAATCGGTCAGCTTTTTCTCAACCAATGAAGTGGTCCTGACCGCCCTCACCGCAAGCTTTACCGGCATGCATGGCCTGCATGAAAGCACCCAGACGCTGGAAGCGATGAAAGATGGCGTGAATAAAAGCCTGGAAGTCCTGGCCGAGATTGGCGGCGAAGTACAAGAAGCGGCAACCCGGGCTGGCTATGGCCCGACCGTCTCTGCGGCTTCAGTGAAAATGCTGGTCGATAGCGTGGTCAATTTCCAAGAGCGCTCGCAAGTGATCATTGCCGAGATGCGCGACCTCTCAACCAAGAATTCAGCAGAAATCCGCGACGCAGTCGAAGACGGCAAGAAACGCCTGACCCGACTCGTCCAGGACGGAGCGGCCCTGGCGCTGACCGCTTAAGGCCAAGATGACTGCGACGGCTCAAAAACAAACGCTAGATGAGGTCCTCGTGGCGATGGACGTGGTCGACACGTTGCGCCACCGCGACCTGATCCTTCAAAAAGAACTCGACCAGGACGGGCGCGAGCAACAGCTGATCGCTCGCTTGCGCGAAATCTATGCCGCGCAAGGCATTGAAGTAACCGATGAGGTTTTGCTGCAAGGCGTCGAAGCGCTGGAAGAACAGCGTTTTCAGTACAAGCCACCTGCGCCCTCTTTCGGCGTGTCGCTGGCCAAGATCTATGTTTCGCGCGATCGCTGGTGGAAACCGGTTGCAGGCGGCCTCGCGGCGGTAGCGGCAGGTCTGATGGCTTACCAGATTGGCGTGGTCCAACCGGCCAAAGCGAATGAGGCACGGATCGAACGGGCCCTGACAGATACCTTGCCAGGCCAACTCGAGAGCGCACATGCCGCGACGCTGGATATCTCACAGTCAGAAACCGCCAATCAACTCGCGGCGACTTATCTGCTGGATGGCCAGGCTGCGATCGCCGCGCGCGACGTCGACAAAGCCGAGGGCGCGATTGCCAGCCTTGATCAACTCCAGGCCGATCTTGCCGTCAGCTATGATGTCCGCGTGGTTTATGGTCCTGGCGAGCCGCGTTCTGGCATTTTCCGGATCCCGGATGATGCGCCGAATGCCCGCAACCATTATCTCATCGTCGAAGCGGTCGACCCGGCCGGGCGTCTGGTCGAAGTGGAGATTGAATCCGAAGAAGATCGCAAGACCGAACGCGTCACCCGTTGGGGCCAGCGCGTCAGCGAAACCGCCTTTAACGACATCGCCTCGGACAAGCGCGATGATCAGATCATCCAGAACGCCGTGATCGGCACCAAAGCCGCCGGCACCCTGTCTCCCACTTATTCTGTCGCGACGCCTGGCGGCGCCATTCTGGAGTGGTGAGCATGGCCAAGTGGATTTCCGGACGCGATGCCCTGGAGCACCTCGATCGCCGGCTCAGCCGTCTGCGGCGGCGCCTGAATGATGCCATTCAGACCGCCGACGGCAATGATGCCCGCCTGGCTGAAATTCAGAGCAATAGGGTTGGCGCCTTGCAAAAGCTCGCCGACATGCGCCTGGATGTCATCCAGCAGGCAGATATTGAAGACCTCGACCGCTTGCATCGCCAGGCGCTGGAATTGCTGCAATCGCATAGCGATTATATCGAGCAGGAACGCCAGGCCATCGAGACCGCTTCGGACAAAATTGCTGATCTGGAAGCGCACCGCTCAGATCTCTCGGATCAGCACCAGACTTTGGAAACCGAGATTGAATCCAAGCTCGCCGGTATCGAAACCCGGCTGAAAGACGATGCTGCTTATCGCGGCCTGGTCGAGGCGTTCGACGACGCTGACGCGATTGCCGACCGGGCCGACCAAAAGCTGGCTGTTGCAATTGACGAGCGCGAAGACAAAAGCGCTGCTTATCTAAGCGATCCCCTGTTCTCTTATCTCTGGCAACGCGGCTTCGGCACCACGGCTTATAAAGGCGGCGGTCTGTTCAAGATGTTTGATGGCTGGGTCGCCCGGCTTTGCAAATATGATGGCGCCCGTCTGAACTTTGCCCGGCTCAACGACATCACCGACTGGCTCGGCGATCATGCGCAAGCCACCCGCGACGCGGCCGACCTCGCCAAGACCACGCTGGAAAACGCAGAGCGCGAGGCGATCGAAACCGCGGGCATTCCAGCCGATGAAGTCACCGCCGACGCGCTGCGCATCCAGATCGCTGACACGGATGGCCATATTGAAACCGCTGAGGCGGCGCATACCGATCTGACCGAGCGCCATGCCAAGACGCTGATCGGCGAAGAAGGCCCGGCCAAACAGGCCCGCAAACTGCTCGAGCGCGGCTTGCAGCATATGAGCATCCCGGACCTGCGCATGCTGGCCGCGGAAACGGTGACGCTGGACGATGATGACATCGTCGACGACCTGGTCGAGCTGCGCACGGAAGAAATGTCGCTGGAACTGGAAACCGAGCGCGTTTCCGATGCACCGACCCGGCTTGGCGAAGAGCTCGGCGCGTTCGAAGCCTTGCGCCGCCGATTCAAAGAAGCGCGCTTTGATAGCGACACTGCGCTGATCAAGATCGCTCTGTTTGATGATGCGCTGGAGAACCTGGCCACGGGCCGCAGCTCTGTCAGCCGGGCCCTGAAACAGATCCATCAATCCGTACGCCGAAAAGAGCGGCGCACAAGACAGGGCTTTGGCGGGCGTCAATCCGGCTCGGATTTTGAGGTCTATGACATTATCGGCGTCATCGCTGAAGAGGCCCTGCGCCATGGCATGAGCGGCGGACGTCGCCGCGGTAGCTTTGGCAAATTCCCAAAGCGCGGCCGCAACACGTCCCGGCGCTCTGGCTCACGCAAACGCGGCGGCGGGTTCAAGACAGGCGGCGGGTTCTAGCGCGAGGCGAGGTTCCGGTTGGTGCCAAAGGACTTGTGACACTGAGATTATCCTAAGCCATCTGAAACCCTTGATAATTGTCTGCAGCAATCGCGTCGCACAGTTGGCGGTAGACATCTACGCCGCCGACATAAGCCATGAACGTGCGCGGTTTTCCCGGCACGTTCGCGCCGATATACCAGGAATTGGCCTGCGGAAATAAAGTCAGATTGGCCGATTGTTCGTTATGGATCGCCCATTCGTTTTCCGCCTTCTCAGTCGGCGCGATGGTTGTGTGACCATTGTCCCGCATCCACGCAATGCAGTCGCTGATCCAGTCCACATGCTGCTCGATCGAGACAATCATATTGCTGAGGACGGAGGGACTGGATGGACCCGTAATGGTGAACAGGTTGGGGAATCCCGCCACGCACAGACCCAAGTAAGTATGCGGGCCGTCGGCCCATTTGTCTCGCAACGCCATGTCGCCTTCTCCGCGAATATCGATGCGTTCGAGCGCTCCGGTCATCGCATCAAAGCCGGTGGCAAACACGATGACGTCATAGTCATCTTCGCGAGCACTGGTGCGCACACCGGATGGTGTGATCTCTTTGATCGGTGTCTTGTGCAGATCGACCAGTTGCACATTGTCCCGGTTATAAGTCTCGAAATAGTTCGTATCGAGACAGGGTCGCTTGGTGCCAAAAGGATAGGTTTTCGGCGCCAGCGTTTCGGCTGTTTCAGGGTCGTTCACGCGCGCGCGAATTTTGTCACGGATGAAGTCCGAAACGTAATCATTTGCCTGCTGATTGGAGATCACGTCCGTGTAAGCCGTCGTCAGCGCTGTGAGGATCCCTGTTTCCCA
>JBCCDZ010000184.1:0-6677 GCA_039030525.1 Pseudomonadota bacterium
GTAATTTCATGCCAGAGACCCTGACCGCCCGAGACCCACGTCTCGGGCGGCTGCATTTCTGGCCCGCGTGCGAAGGAGCCCTCGATGGCCGATATTCTGATGCCCAAGGCCACTGCGGTCTGGTTGATCGACAATACCACACTGAGCTTTGATCAGATTGCGGATCTGTGCGGTCTGCACCATCTCGAAGTCAAAGGCATTGCGGACGGCGATGTCGCTGAGAATATGCGCGGCGTCGACCCAATCTCAGGCGGTGAGTTGACCCGCGAAGAGATCCAGAAGGGCGAGGAAGACGCGGACTATCGCCTCAAAACGGCGCCATCCAAGATTGCTCACATACCTCAGCCTAAGCGCAAGGGCGCGCGGTATACGCCTGTCGCCCGCCGCGGTGATAAGCCAGATGCGATCGCCTGGTTCATCCGCAATCACCCGGAAGTCACCGACCCGCAAATCTCGAAACTGATTGGCACAACCAAGGCAACTATCACCAATGTCCGGGACAAGACGCACTGGAATAGCCAGAACATCAAGCCGGTCGACCCGGTGACACTCGGCTTGTGCTCACAGATTGAACTGGATGAGGTGATCACCAAAGCGTCGTCGCGTCGCAAGAAAATGGATGCCGAACGTGCCGCGCAAGAAGACGGCCCGGGTCTGGCACCTGCAGAAGCAGTCGAGACAGCTGATCAGGCGCCAAGCGATGCGGCACCGGCCAACGAACCATCTGCGGAAGACGTGTTCAGCGCATTTAAAGACTAAGTCGCAAACGGGCGGCTTGCACCACACCAGATAATTCAAACCGTACGCGTCCGATCCGCGGCGGCATGGATGGAGATCGGCATGGGCCGGCAAAGAAAACGCAAAGGCGACCCGGTGCATGGCTGGCTGGCCGTGGACAAACCGTTAGACGTCACGTCGACGCGAGTCGTCAGTATCCTGAAGCGGCTGTTTAATGCCCAGAAAGTCGGCCATGGCGGCACGCTCGACCCGCTCGCGGACGGCGTACTGCCCGTCGCTTTTGGCGAAGCCACCAAAACCGCGCAATGGGCGATGGATTGTGACAAAGAGTATGTCTTCACCGTCGAATGGGGCGCCTCGACTGCCAGTCAAGACAAAGAAGGCGAGGTCGTCGCGACGTCTGACAAACGCCCGACACGCGCTGAAATCGAAGCTGTGCTGCCGCAATTCATCGGTGATATTCAACAAGTCCCGCCCAAATTCTCGGCTATTAAGGTCGACGGTGAGCGGGCTTATGATCTTGCACGCGATGGCGAGACGTTCGAGATTCCATCTCGTGAAGTCACTGTATATGAAGCGGAAATCCATGACATTCCTGATCCGGACCACGTGACGCTGCGGGTTGTTTCGGGCAAAGGGTTTTATGTGCGTGCCATGGCCAGAGACCTGGCAATGGCGCTCGACGCTGACGGGCATGTCAGCCAGCTGCGGCGCACACGAGTCGGGGCGATGGACGAAGCCAGTTCCATACCCCTCGCCAAACTTGAAGCGCTTGCTGCCGACAACGGCGCACTCCACCAAACACTAAAAGCGATTGAAACCGTACTGGATGATGTACCGATGATTGAGATCGATCTGTCTGATGCCGCGGCGTTGAAACAAGGCCGGGAAATTGTTCTCTTGCCGCATCAGGTTGAACAGTGGCGCGACGAGACGAACTCCGATCCTGACGACCGGCTGGCGCTCGCGCGGGCGGACGGAAAAGCTATCGCGCTCGGCGATGTGCGGGCCGGACGCTTTCAACCCAAAAAAGTCTTTCAGCTCTGACGGATTCTGATGTGTTGGGCTTGACCCATCCAACCAAAAATTGCACCAGTCCCGCTCAGCTTAGGGACGCTGTTTCAAAGAGGTAAGTTCATGCGTGTAGCGATGATCGGGACGGGCTATGTTGGCCTGGTAAGTGGAGCATGTTTTGCGGATTTCGGTCATGTCGTGACCTGCGTCGACAAGGATGCCAGCAAGATTGAACGCTTGCACCAGAATATCATGCCCATCTATGAGCCCGGACTTGAAGATCTGGTTGAGAAGAATGTCAAAGAAGAACGCTTGTTCTTCACCACTGAGGCAAAAGACGCGATCGCCGATGCGGACGCTGTATTCATCGCAGTCGGGACGCCGTCGCGCCGCGGCGATGGACATGCCGACTTATCCTACGTTTACGCGGCTGCCGAAGAAATTGCCGAACTGATGGATGGCTTCACAGTGGTCGTGACCAAATCAACGGTCCCCGTCGGCACCGGCGATGAAGTCGAAGAGATCATCCGCAAGAAACGTCCGGATGCCGATTTCGCGGTGGTTTCCAATCCTGAATTCCTGCGCGAAGGCGCAGCGATCAAGGATTTCAAAATCCCAGATCGGGTTGTCGTGGGCACCGATAGCGAACGCGCCAAAGAGCTCATGCGTGAGCTGTATCGCCCGCTCTTCCTGAACGAAACACCAATCCTGTTCACGGAGCGCCGCACGTCCGAATTGATCAAATATGCCGCCAATGCCTTTCTGGCTGTGAAGATCACATTCATCAATGAAATGGCTGATCTCTGTGAAGCGGTCGGTGCCAATGTCCAGGAAGTCTCTCGCGGGATTGGTCTGGATGGTCGGATCGGCAAGAAATTTCTCAATGCCGGTCCTGGCTATGGCGGCTCTTGCTTCCCGAAAGACACGCTGGCGCTAACCAAAACGGCGAATGATTATGATTCGCCGGTGCGAATTGTCGACACGGTGGTTGAGGTCAACGCGGCGCGTAAGAAAGCGATGGCGGACAAAGTCATCAAGGCCATGGGCGGTGACGTGTCCGGTAAGACGATTGGCGTACTGGGCCTGGCCTTCAAACAGAACACAGACGATATGCGCGATGCGCCAAGCCTGGACATTGTGCCGGCCTTGGTTGAGGCGGGTGCAAAAATCAAAGCCTATGACCCGGAAGCGATGGAAGAAGCCAAGCATCTGCTGAATGGCATCGAGTATTGCGACAATGCTTATGACGCCGCCGCAGGCGCCGATGCCATGGTCATCGTGACCGAATGGGATCAATTCCGCGCGCTCGATCTCGACCGGATCAAAGCTGCCCTGAATGACGACATCGTTGTCGATCTGCGCAATATCTATAGTCCTGACGATATGGCGAAGCGCGGCTTTGCTTACACATCAATTGGCCGCCCGGCCTAAACTCAACTCATTTACGGAGCCGAACTATGAAGTTCTTTGTCGATACTGCTGATACTGCCGCGATCAAGGAACTTGCGGCCACCGGATTGATTGACGGGGTTACCACCAACCCGTCCCTGATCATGAAATCAGGCCGGGACTTCGCCGAAGTGATTGCGGAGATTTGTGACCTCACCGAAGGACATGTCAGTGCCGAAGTGGTTGCCACCGAGTGGCAAGCCATGGTCGCGGAAGGAAAGAAATTACAAGCCATTGCCTCCAACGTCGCCGTTAAGCTGCCTTTGACCATGGATGGCTTACGCGCGTGCCGCGCACTGGCCGACATGGGGACGGCCGTAAACGTCACACTGTGTTTCTCAGCCAATCAGGCTTTGCTCGCCGCCAAAGCTGGCGCCGCCTATATTTCACCCTTCATCGGACGGCTTGATGACATCAATATTGATGGCATGGAACTGATTGAAGAAATCCGCGTCATCTATGACAATTACATGTTCGAGACCGAAATCCTTGCCGCCTCAATTCGCGGCGCCAATCACGTCAAACAATGCGCACTCGCAGGGGCGGATGTCGCGACAGTCCCACCAAACGTACTGACCGGTCTCGCCAATCATCCGTTGACGGACAAAGGCCTTGCAGCGTTTCTCGCAGATGCTGAAAAGGGCGGCGTGAAAGTCTAAGCCGGACAGGCGCCGCCAGCCTCTTCCATCGCTTCCAACATGTCGTCAAGCTGGTCGCCAAGCGCGTCCAGATTTTGATATGCGAGGATCGCTTCTGGAAGCGCGCCATCTTGGCGGGCCGCGATTCGGATCGATTCGAACGCCGCTTCGGCATCCCCGTCATTCGCTTGCATTGTGGTTTCAATGAGCTTGAAGGAATCAATAGCTTTGTCTCGTTCTGCCTCTGGTAGATCCAGCAGCTGCGCAGTTGCACAATCGCAATAGGTTTCAACGGTCAGTCCCGCTCTGACGATATCGCTTCGCACTTGTTGATCCGTCATAACCGAATCACACGTTGCGTTCAGCGCATTGCCCGGACTTAGACCGCATGCCGTCAGGATGCAGGCGCCCGCAATCAGACCATAGTGCCGTATTTTCATTCCAATCCCTCCCCGGTTTTCTCCTACAAAATAAACAAACGGCGCGTCTGTCCAGACGCGCCGTTTGATTTTGTCGTGAATGACGCGGATTTATCCGGCCAGGATCGTTTGCGGTTTGCGCTTGTCGAACATTGACCAAACGCCCTCGTCGCCATGCCAGTCGCCCATGGTTGCGCCTTTTGAATACTCGGTGGCGCGGGCTTCGAAAAAGTTCGCGTGTTCGACACCGTTCAGGATTTCCGTCAACCACGGGATCGGGTGCGTCTCCACACCATAGATCGGGTCGAGCTTTAGCTGCCCCATCCTCCAGTCAGCGATGTAGCGGATATATTGCTGTATATCTTCCGGCGTCATGCCTTCGACTTCGCCGGCTTCAAACGCAAGCTCGATAAATTTGTCTTCAAGCTTCACAACCGTTTCACAGGCCTCGCGAATGCGATTCTTGACTGGCGTGGTCAGCGCCCCGGTTTCGGCCGCGAATGTGTGGAACATTTTCATCATACCCTCGCAGTGCAGCGACTCATCGCGCACTGACCAGGACACGATCTGGCCCATGCCCTTCATCTTGTTGAAGCGCGGGAAGTTCATCAGCATCGCGAATGAAGCGAACAACTGAAGCCCTTCTGTAAAGCCGCCAAAGACCGCCATAGACGTCAGAATGTCTTCTTCGGTATCGGTTCCGAACTGGCCGAGATAATCGTGCTTGGCGGCCATTTCCTCATATTCCATGAAGGCCGAAAATTCGGAATCCGGCATACCGATCGTTTCCAACAACAAGGCGTAAGCCGCAATATGCACCGTTTCCATGTTCGAAAACGCAGACAGCATCATGCGCACTTCGACCGGCTTAAACAGCGGCATATAGTTTTCCATGTAATTGGCGCCGACTTCGACATCAGATTGCGTGAAAAAGCGGAAGATCTGGGTCAGCAGATTGCGCTCTTTATCATTGAGTTTGTTGACCCAATCCTTGCAATCCTCGCCTAGCGGCACTTCTTCCGGCAGCCAGTGAACCTGCTGCTGCAGTTTCCAGAAATCATACGCCCAGGCATACCGGAACGGTTTGTATGACTTTGACGGCGTCAAAAGTCCTGGAAGTTTCATCATACCATCGGGCATCGCTTTCCCCTGCCATATCTCATCAACACCACATATAGTGTCTGAAGCCGAAACCGCACGCAAGATGTATCCTGCTGTGGTGCGGCACTTCTCCACAGCCTGCCCACAGGAAAGCTCCTGTTAACCCCGAATCAGTTCGAATTCATGATACATGGTATGAAACCTGCGTTCCTCATCAAGATAATTCGAATTGAGGGGCGCGCGTGCCAAAAAATAATCAAAAAATTCAACGCCTGCACCATTTTGACGTGCTGCGCGCTATCATGTTGCTACTCATCGTTCTGACACATGCCGCACACGCCTACGACCCAACCATGAGCTGGATTGTCGAATCGCCGGAGCAAACATGGCTCGCGCCTGTGCTTTCCAGCATCCCGGTCTTCTCGATGCCGGGGTTTTTCATGATTTCTTCGATTCTCTCAATCTTCCTGATGCGCAAGCGCAGCTATCAGGATTGGGCCAAGGGTCGCTTGTTGCGCGTCTGCGTGCCGCTGATCGCCTGCATCCTGATTCTCAGCCCAATCACCATCTTTGTCGCCAGCAAGGCTGTGCAACTCGGCGCCGCTGGCGAGACCTCGTCGGCCTTTGTCGGCGACCTCGCATCTGATTTCTCGACCATAGACCGTCGTTGGATCGGCCATCTTTGGTTTCTCTCAACGCTGGGTATCTTTACGATGATCGCCTGGCTCGGATTTGCCCGTGGCGTCTTGATGGATGGATTAAAACGAACGAGCGCGGCTTTGGTTGCATTGGATGCCCGCATCAGCGTTTGGTGGACCACCGTTCTCGCCATTGGTGCCTGGAACTTTGGCGCGAAAGTTCTGATGTATTTGGTCAAAATGGCAATCGGATATGAGCCTGCTTTGATCGCGATTCTTAACGTGGATACGCTGCTTGGTTACTTCCCAATGTTCATGCTTGGATTGCTGCTTGGCGTGAGCGCGGATCTGAGAGCCGTGATGTTCAAAGTCACACCGATTCGAACCGTGCTGCTCGCGATCGGTTTCGTGAGTTACGTGCTGGCAGCAGGAATCCAGTATGAAGAATGGCGGATTGTGCGGAAGCTGATTGGCCCTGCCTTAGGCACCGGTATTGCGCTTTTCCTGTTCGGATATCTGGCCGACAAGATCCATAAGCCAAGTCCGATGGTGAAGCGGATTTCGTCTTATTCTTACTCGGTCTATCTGCTGCATTATCCGATTTCGAACGCCTTAGCGCTTTCTTTCGTTTCGGTGTCATTCGACCCGAGCCTGGAATTCCTGATCGTGATCCTGCTGAC
>JBCCDZ010000185.1:0-6641 GCA_039030525.1 Pseudomonadota bacterium
CCCCTCGCCACGAGATTGACATATGGTTAAGATAATCCAGGGCGGGCAAGTAGATTAGGGATTGAGGACCATGGCTAGAATGGCAAATTGGGTCAAACTGTCAGCGTTGACGGCAAGTGCGTTGACCTTGATCGGACTTACCGCTTGTGACCGGCAGCAAGAGCGCCTGGACCGGATCGGCGAGCTCGGCGATGCCGTGCTCGGCCAATTGGGCGGCGAGGATGTCACTTCTGATAGCGAACGCGACAAGTACCGGTCGGTGTCCGTCGAAGCGCGCGCCTTCGCTGGTACGATTCTGGATCGAACGGTGGCCGTATCAGATGAAGAGGCCGCACCGCGATTTGTCATTGGCTCAATTGTGGCCAAACCCTCCGCTTTGCCGCCAGCTGTCGACTTTGCCGCGGTTATGGCAGAGCCGGAAATGTCGCTCGGCGTCGTCGTTGATGACGAATCAGAAGCCAAGATCATTGTTCCGGATGAACAGACGATGGAACGGGCCGTCATCGATCCCGATCTGATTGATCAAATTGAAGTATCGGACTCCAAACGCCGCAAGATCACGGTTGTTGACCCACAGCAAAGAGGCCAATCGCCGACGGTGTCCTTGCAAACCAATGACCCGGTTCTGCCGCGCGCGCCGTTGAAGCAAACCATTCCGCAAAAACGCATTCAGCGCGGCATAGCAACGGAGCAGGATCGCAGGATCCAGACCCGCTCCATGGCTATGGTGCGCCCGCCGACGCCAGAAGAGCGCATGCTGCAATTGCCGAAACTCAGCCCGAAAGTGGCAGAGCGGGCGACGATATTGCCGAACGCAGCGCTACAACGCCAATTGGTCGCGGAAGAGCGGATGATTGAAACCGCGACCAAGTTCAAAGTCGCGGCGAGCATCCAGCGCTCTCGCTCTGGTCAGATGGTGATCGAGATTGGATCTGATGCATTGAATCCGACCAGTTTCACTGAAGCCGTCATGCAGCAAGGCAGGATTGCCCTAGAGCGCGGCGTCGAATGCGATGAGGTCGCAGCCCAGGCAGATGACGCCAATCCTCTGGTCGCAATGGAATGCGTTATTCAGGACCTGCGTAATTCCGGAGAGTTTGAATATGTCGAGAAAGACTGGTTCTATGAGCATGAAATGATCCGCCGACCGAGCCTCGATGATCGACCGGTTACGATCACGCCGAATGATCCCTTGTTTGGATTGCAATGGCATTACAAATCGCAAGGGTCTGACCCAGGCGAGTCCGCTGGCGGCGCAGGGTTTGTCGATTTCTGGACGGATAAAGACAATCAGGGGTCATCTCAAGTGGTGGTTGCCGTCGTCGATACAGGCTTGCAGATGAACCATCCGGACATTGTCGGCTCGTCCAACGTGGTCGCGGGATGGGACATGGTCTCTGATCTCGATGTCGCCAATGATGGTGATGGCCGAGATAGCGACGCGAATGATCCCGGCGATCGATGCCCAGAGCGAAATGTCTTCGCGGACACATTTCACGGCACGCATGTCGCTGGCATTGTTGGCGCTGGAGCAACCAATAATGCCGATGGCGTTGCGGGCGGCGCTTGGAATGTAAAAATCGTTCCGGTTCGCGCGTTGGGAAAATGTGGCGGCAAGCTCTCCGACATTAATGATGCCATTCGCTGGGCGGCCGGCACAATTCCGGAGTTTAACGCGCTCGGCGAAGAAGTCTGGAACGAAAACCCGGCGGACATTATCAACTTGTCGCTTGGCCTGTTTAAAACCTGTCCGGCATCGATGCAGGACGCGATCAATTCCGTCACCGAGCGCGGCGTGGTCGTTGTTGTGGCGGCGGGCAATCGTAGCGTGCCGACGGAATTCTACGCCCCGGCCGGCTGTAATAATGTCATCACCGTAGCGGGTGGTGATGCGCGCGGGCATCTGGCGCCTTACTCCAATTACGGGGCCGCGGTCGATGTTCTGGCCCCCGGCGGCGATCTGACGCGCGACGACAATGGCGACGGCAATCCGGATGGTGTGCTGTCGATGAAAACGGCCGAGAATTGCGCGGATCCGCTGACAGGTGAGTCCGTTGCAACTTGCTATTATGCTTATGAGCAAGGCACCAGCATGGCGACACCCCATGTTGCGGCGGCTTTGGCATTGATCAAGTCCGAGCGCCCGGATCTCGATTCAAATCAACTGATCTCGACATTGCTGACCGGCGTCAGCGCGATTCCCGAAAATCAGTGCACAGGACTGTGCTCGCAATTCCCGGGCGCGGTGCCGACAGTGGAAGATCCCGACATGTGTTTGCGGCCATGTGGATCGGGTTTGCTGAATCTGGCTGACGTAAATTTGCCAGAATGAGGGTATACTGAAGGGGAAGAAGGGAATTTGCCATGCCAAGGACCGAGTTGAAACTGTACGCGCGCGGCCGACAGGCTGTGATCGCATCGCTTTGCGCGGTCATGGTTTCAGGCTGCGTCGCGTTTACCGATCAGGGCGGCGGGCTCGGCTTTATGCCGGCCTGGTCTCAGCCGGTCACAGCTCAGCAATCGCTGGCAGTTAGCCAATCGGGTTTGATCAACGCGTCGGCAGCGACCTTCATCGTCAAGTTCAACAATGAACCGGAGCTGGAACAGGTCTGCCGTAACTTTCGACGCGATGAGGCAGGCACGCGCCAGGCGTTTAACGCATGGGCGGCGCAGCATCCACAGATGAAAGGGCTGAAACTGGTACGAGCCAGCTATTCCGGCGACATGATTTTGGCCTTGCCTGCCAATGACCCGGACGGCCGGTCTGCACGCGATGTGATTGCAGCACTCGAAACCCTGCCCAATCTTGCTTATGCTGAAATAGACTCGATGGCGAGCGCGAGCGCGGGGAATTAATCAATGCGGACTTTCTTGTTTCCAGCCTTAGCTGGATTGGCCTTGGTGGCTTGTGACCAGCTGACAGAGCCGCAATCTCTCGAGGCAGAGACGCCGCCGGTTATCATCGAAGATGTCGACACCGCCCAGCCGATTGAAACGCCTCAGCCAGACGCGCCTGCACCGTCAAATGTTGCCGAGCGCAAGACAGCGACGATTGACTGGAACGCCGCGCGCGCAGACTTTGCTGCACGCGACACCGACGATGGCGGGATGGCGCAAGTGGCCAGTGGTGGCGCGCCGGTTGTCCCGGTCCTATTGCCAGAGGAGCCATTTGGAATTGCCTCAACAGGCGGCGAAGATGCGCTGCAATTTCGCCCGCTGACGGATGGCTATTTTGCGGTCAAGAAGGGCGACATTTATGACATGGTCATCAATGGGACAGATCGGCTCGTGGCGCGTCCCGAGGGGTCTGGTTCAGCGATCGATACCGAGCTTGATTTCGAAGAGACCATGACCGGCGCACAAGTGTCTTTCAGCCGATATGGTGCGTCCTATTTGGTCGAATTCATGTGCAATGACCCAGCCACCGCGATCAAAGGTAGCTGTGTCACCGAAGCAGAAGCTATTGCAGAAGTAGAGAAACTACTCATTGCGGGGACAAGATGAGGATTACACTCTGGGGACTGATGGCAGTGTCCGCTTTGGCGCTCACCGCCTGTGATATTGTTCGTGTTCCGGGTGGCGACCACCAGAACGAAGCGCGGCCTGTTATTCCGGATGGTGCACCCGGACCCCCGCCGCCGACGGTTCCGGTCAATGACCCATATGGCGAGAACGAAGATTCTGAGCCTACTGAAGTGCCAGTCAGCAATACGGAAGAGCCAGAGACTCCTATCGTTCAGCCCGTCGACGAACCCAACGAAACGCCGACTGAAACAGGGATTGATGAGGCGCCGACCGAAGAGCCGGAGCCCATCGATGATGAGGTGGACCCTGAGCCGATCGAGCCGCCGCCGCCATTGCCTGTGAAATTCGAGTATTTCGCCTCTGGCGATTTGATTCCGGGCACCGGAACCGGACGAGTGGATCAGACCGTCTATGCGCCGGATATGGTGTTTCCGATCAAGAGCGCGCCAACCTGGCCGCAATCTATGGTCTATCGGCTCGGCGGCGCTGTTGGCGGCGACCAATGCGATCCCGCCAATTATGATATCCCATGGCGCGATAATTTCTGCGAAAAGCGAAGCTCGACACGCAACACGCCAATGTGTCCAACCAACAAAGTGCATCAGGGACAGGACATTCGCGTTGGTTCAGCGGCGGATTGCAATGCCCTCCGCGGTCAAGCGAAAGTCGATCGTGGCATCCACGAAGTCGTCGCTGTGGAAGATGGTATCATCCAGCATATCGGAACGTATTCAGTGCAATTGAAAGGCACCGATACAGGCAATCTCTATTCTTATCTGCATCTCAATATGCGCCGTCTTCGCGTCTCTGCGCTAGATACAGTTTCGGCCGGCGATACGCTTGGTTTTGTGTCGAACGATTTTGGATCGACGCCAACCACATTCCATCTGCATTTCGAGATTAAGGCACCGATCGAAGGCGAAGGCATTGTGCATGTGCCGCCTTATATGTCTCTGGTCACGGCCTATGAGCGGCGCGAAGAGGGGATCGGTGAAGTGATCGAAGACGACATCGTCGGAGTTGCCAGCCTTCCGGTCATTGTCGATGAGAGCAAGCTGATCGAATAATCGCCAACTGCAAGTTTTTTGGCAGATTCCTGAATAAGTTCAGGGCACGGACTTACTGTTGCCAAAGTTTAAAGAGTTAATGACTTGTAAACGGCGCGATTTTTGCGTTGATGAACCAGCGACCCCACAATTGACGAGCGAACCGGATACATGAAAGCGGCCGAAAAGCTTCCCGTAGAATATATCGAAGCGAATAATGACGATGGGGATCCTGTCGTTACGCTAATCGGCGCCGACATTTCAGAAGCCTATCTGGATGACGCTGAACCAAGCCCCACGATGGCGGCGTTGGGACGGTTTTGGTCGCGCATTATCAAGACAGCCAAGTTTGGCCTCGTGCTGGCGCTTGTGGGTGGTTACCCGGCGATGGTCGTGCTGAGCCATAAAGTTGATTCAAGTGCCGTGGTTCTATCCTCAGCGGCGCCGTGGTATTCTAACGATACCGGCACTGCGATGACCCTGCTGGGCCGCGAGCTGACGGTCGCGGGTTGGGCGAATGACCGGTCATGGTGGCACCCGCAAGCACAGCTCACGGCGCTACCAGCGTGGCAAGATGGTATCACCGGCGCGCTTTCTGAATATATCGTGCTGGCCGCCGAACACGCGGCGCAAGCGCCGGGCGCGCCTGACACAGACTTGCTCGCCGCAGCCCGACTTCTCGCGCCGGCTCAAGAAGCCGAGGCGATTCCGCGTTTGAACGCAGCAGCAGAAGCCCTGCAAAGCTATGAAGGTCGTTTGTCCCGCGGACTTGCTGCCCAACCAAAGGGCCTTGGCGTACTTCTGGACGAGCTCAACTTGTATCAGAGCTGGTCAATTGCAGCGCAAGCCGAGTTACGTTCCAGTGCGGATCGGGCCGAAGGCTGGCCAGCATCTCGCCAGGATATCCAAGCGGTTTATCTGGCGCGCGCGCGTGCTCAAGTCGCGTCACAACTCTTAATGTCGTCGCTGATTCAGGAGCCTGAACTGGTACGGACACGCGATGCGCGTGAAGCTCGCGATCGCGCCATTTTCGCTTGGCGCCGAGCGGCCACGTTTAACCCGATGATGGTTTCCAGCCAAGCCAGCACCGGTGCGTTCTTGTCGGACCATCCAGCAGCGATGATGTATTATCTGTCCGAAATCGACACAGCGACGGCTGACTTTGTTGATGCGCTGGAAAAGCAGGATGCTGAAATCATATCTGTCGCGGACGCCAGCGCGGCTGATTAAAGCGCGCTTGGTCGCCTTGAATTAAGCGACCATACAGCTCATCTATGTTGAGATTAACGCTCCAACCGAAAGATCGTGCGCCCACCATGTTCATTCAGACAGAACCGACTCCCAATCCGGACACATTAAAATTTCTGCCTGGTCAGGCGGTGACAGGCGCGACGGGACCGTATGACTTTGCGTCTATTGACGAGGCAGGTACCAGCCCTCTGGCCCAGGCCCTGTTCCAGGTTCAAGGCGTGACGCGGGTCTTTCTCGGCAGCGATTTCATTTCGTTGAGTAAGGATCCTGACTCAGATTGGAAGCATGTGCGCCCAATGGCCCTGGCTGCGATCATGGACCATTTCGTCGCTGGTCTGCCGGTTATGGCGACTGGGAGTGTCGAATTGGCCGCCGCAGAGGCGGGCGCGTCCGCCGATGATTATGAAGGCGAGACGGCTGAGATTGTTGGCGAGATTATCGAACTGATCGAAACCCGTGTGCGGCCCGCCGTGGCACAGGATGGCGGCGATATTGTCTTTCACGGCTTTGATGATGAAACCGGCATTGTGCATCTCGCCATGCGCGGCGCATGCGCGGGTTGCCCATCTTCCACCATGACTTTGAAGCAAGGTATTGAGAACATGCTCAAAGCCTATGTTCCGGAAGTCACCGCTGTCGAAGCCGCGCTTTAATCACCAACGAAAACTTGACGTCCCTGCGACCGATGGGTGACGCGGTTGCATGAGCTCGAACCTGTGTCCGATCGCATTGTGCTTGCTATCTGCGATAACCGTGGCAGCGACCAATCTATTCGTGAAGCGTGGCGGCGATGTTTTGTCGACGCGTATGATCGTATCC